>JASIBJ010000370.1 GCA_030045215.1 Streptosporangiaceae bacterium
CCGGCGGCGAGCCACGCCGTACGCGCGATGTCGCCAGCCTGCGGGCCGATGGTGTCCACGCAGCCGAAGATCACGTCGTCCACCGCCAGCGGGTCAACTCCCGCCCTGGCCATGAGCTTCGAGATGGCGTGCGCGCCGAGATCGGCCGGATGCGCTCCGGCCAGCCCGCCGCCGCGCCTGCCGACCGGCGTGCGGACTGCGTCGACGATGAACGCGTCGGCCACGCAGCGCCTCCGTAGTTGAGGACTAGAACGTGTTTCATTTTAGGGGCCGGCTGGGACGGGCGCCAGCGCGGAGAATCGACCCGCCAAAGCGATGATGCGCGGGGCGCGGCATCCAGCGGCGAGGCGGCGCGAGTGATCGGCCCCAACGCGGGTAGCTGGAGGTCTCCACTGGCACTCCACCTTGAAGGAGCCGGGATGCTGGCCGGTATTGCAGCGGTTCTGTTTGCGATCGCGTTCGTCATCTATGCCGCGGGCATTGCCACCGACGCCGTGTTCGCGCCGCTCAGCCTCGCGTTCGTCGGGCTGGCGCTACTTGCTTTCCACCTCACCGGACAGGGACCGGCGCTGCCCGCCCACCGCCGCAGGCGTCGGTAGCGGCCGCCCGCCGCACCCGCGGGCCTGGCCTGTCCCCAGCCGCGGCCGCTAGACTCGACTAGAACACGTTCTACTCCAGCGGCAGGGGCACGAATGCAGATCAGCTTTACCCCCGAGCAGGAGCGGCTTCGCCAGCAGCTGCGCGAGTATTTTGCCGCGCTGATGACCCCGGAACTGCGCGAGCGCCTGGCGAGCGCCGGCGGCGAGTACGGCGACAGCGACGCCTATAAGCAGGTCGTCCGCCAGCTTGGGCGGGACGGCTGGCTGGCCATCGGCTGGCCGGCCGAATACGGCGGCCAGAACCGGTCCGTGGTCGAGCAGCTGATCTTCACCGACGAGGCCGCGATAGCGGGCGTGCCGGTGCCTTTCCTGACGATCAACACGGTGGGGCCGACGATCATGCGGTTCGGGACGCCCGAGCAGAAGGAGCTCTTCCTGCCGAAGATCGCGGCTGGCGAGCTGCACTTCTCGATCGGGTACTCCGAGCCCGAGGCCGGTACCGACCTAGCCTCGCTTCGTACCAAGGCGGTGCGGGACGGCGACGAGTACGTGATCAACGGGCAGAAGATGTGGACCAGCCTGATTCAGTACGCCGACTACGTCTGGCTTGCCTGCCGCACCGATCCCGACGCACCCCGGCACAAGGGTTTGTCGATCATCATCGTGCCGACCGACGCCAGCGGATTCTCCTGGACTCCCGTAACCACGGTGGCAGGCGTGACGACCAGTGCCACGTACTACTCCGACGTCCGGGTGCCCGCCGGCAACCTGGTCGGCGAGGAGCACAAGGGCTGGCCGCTGATCACCAACCAGCTGAATCACGAGCGGGTCGCGCTGACATCCGCGGCACCGGTGCTCACCGCCCTGGCCGACGTGACCGAGTGGGCGAGCTCGACCAAGCTCGGTGATGGACGCCGGGTCATCGACCAGGAATGGGTGCAGCTGAACCTGGCCCGAGTTCACGCCAGGGCCGAGGTGCTGAAGCTGATGAACTGGCGCATCGCCGTGCAGGCCGGCTCGCCTGGCCCGGCGGCGGCCTCGGCCACCAAGGTCTACGGCACCGAGCTGACGATCGAGGCCGCGCGGCTGATGATGGAGGTCCTCGGCCCGAATGCCGAGGTCCGGGCCGGGTCGGCCGGAGCGATCCTGGCGGGCCGGATCGAGCGCATGCAGCGCTCGGCGCTGATCCTCACCTTCGGCGGTGGCACCAACGAGGTGCAGCGCGACATCATCGCTGCCGTCGCCCTGGGGCTTCCGCTCAACCGCCGCTGATGCGTTCCGCCCCAGAGAACCCCGGAAGGTCGCAGAGAGCAGACATGGACTTCACGCTGACGCAGGCGCAGAACGACCTCGGCGCGCTCGCCCGTAGCATCCTGACCGATCGGGCCACCCCGCACCGGCTGCGCGAGATCGAGTCGGCGGGCACCAGGTTCGATCCCGAGCTGTGGGCCGAGCTAGCCAAGGCCGGCGTGCTGTCGGCCGCCCTGCCAGAATCGCTCGGCGGGGCCGGGCTGGGCCTGCTTGAACAGTGCACGGTCCTGGCCGAGATCGGCCGGGTCGTCGCGCCCGTGCCGTACCTGCCGTCGATCGTGCTTGGCGCCGCTGCGCTGGCGCGATTCGGTAGTGCCGACCAGCAGGAGCGGTGGGCCCTTCCGGCGAGCCGCGGCGAGCTGGTCATCACGGCCGCGCTGACCGAGGAGGACGCCGATGATCCGGCACGGCCGGCCACGGTTGCCGAACGGGCCGGCGACGGCTGGCTGCTGACCGGAACGAAGACCACCGTGCTGGCCGGAACGCTCGCCGGGCTGCTGCTCGTCCCCGCGACTACGGCGGCGGGCCCGGCCGTCTTCGTTATCGCGCCGGACGACGAGGGCGTCACCGTGATGGCGCAGCAGGTGACGGGCGGGGATGCCGCCGCGCTCGTGGATCTGGCGGCGGTCCGGCTGCCGGCCGACCGGCTCCTGGGCGCGGCGGAGTCCGGTGCGGAGGTCATCGAGTGGCTCGCGGCGCGCGCGACCGTGGGCCTGTGCGCCCTCCAGCTTGGTGTCGCCGAGCGCGCGCTGGAACTGACCGCTGCCTATGCACAGCGACGGCAGCAGTTCGGCAAGCCCATCGGCAGCTTCCAGGCCGTCGCGCAGCGACTGGCCGATGGCTACATCGATGTCGAGGGAATCCGGCTCACGCTCTGGCAGGCGGCCTGGCGACTGGCCAGCGGCCTGCCATGCGAGACCGAGGTGGCCACGGCCAAGTTCTGGGCAGCGGACGCGGGCCACCGGGTCGCGCACACCGCGGTGCACGTGCACGGCGGCGTCGGCGTCGACATGGACGGCGACGTGCACCGCTACTTCGTGGCGGCCAAGTTCAACGAGTTCGCGCTCGGCGGCGCGACGGCGCAACTGCGCCGGATCGGCGCGGCCCTGTCGCAGGCCTGAGAAACCGGCACATCACCACCAGCAGGCGCCACGCGCCATCCTGTGGCGTCAGACGCGCATCCCGCTCAGGCCGCGTAGGCGGCCGCGCCCGCGCGGTGCCCGGCATCGGCCGCATCCTGCGCGCTGGCGGCGTCTCGCCCGTGGGCTGCGTCTCGCGGGCCGGCCGCGTCGTCTTCCTGCGCAGGCTCGTCCCCGACCCGGAACTCCGCCCAGACGACGGTCCACTTGCCCGACCGGTACCAGCCGACGCGATCCGCCACGGCGGCCGCGAGCATGAGTCCCCGGCCGTGTTCGGCCAGTTCGGCCGGATCGCCGGCATCACCGGCCAGCGGCATGGGGCCGAGCGGACCCAGCCGGAGCAGCCCGGGCAGCCGGTCGGCGGCCGCCGGATCGGCCACGGCCACGAGCAGCCCGTCGGCCGTCCGGGCGAGCCACAGCGCGATCGCGGCGGTGCTAGCGGCGGGGGACGACCCCCGCGAACCCCCGGCGGGGCGGCCGTCCCGTGAGGCGGTTATGGCATTGGTGGCAAGTTCCGATGTGACCAGCAGGACGTCGTCGGTGAGCGCCGCGAGGCCGCAGTCGGTGAGGAGCTGCCGGGCCAGGTGCCGGGCCGTGCCCGCCGACACGGGGGCTGCAGGAAGCTGCGCCTCAAGGGCGTGCAGTACCCCGGCACGCCTGCCCGGCCGCCACCCGGCGGGCCTGGGCAGCCGGCCACTCCGTACGGGCCGGCGACGCTGCCTGCCCGTCAGCCCCGAGAGCGAGGCGTCCATCCCTCTCCCCGTTCACGCTCGGTGTTAGCCGACGCGTCCCTTTCCAGACGCATACCCACAACTACTCACCGTTATGTGTGACGTCACCGTGACGCGATGTATTCCCGTGGGTGCCGCGCCGCCACCGGCTAGCGGCGCAGGGCCGCGATGCCGCCATCGACCGGGATGACCGCGCCGGTCAGGTAGCGGCCGGCCCGGGAGGCGAGGTAGATGACCGCGCCGGCCATGTCGTCAGGATCGCCGACCCGGCCGAGCGGCACGCTGGCCGCGATCGCGGCTCGCGTCTTCGGATCGTCCAGCGCGAACGCCATCATTTTGCTGTCGAACGGCCCAGGCGCGATCGCGTTGACCGTAATGGATTCGGACGCGAGCGTGCTGGCCAGGTGCCGGGTGAGCATGTGCACGCCTGCCTTCGTGGTGCTGTAGGCGTAGCTCTCCAAAGCGGGAACGCCGAGGCCGTCGATCGACCCGATGTTGATCACGCGGGCCGGGTCGTCCGGGCTGGCGGCTGCCCGCAGCAGCGGCAGGCTGAGCACGGTCAGGTGGAACAGCGCCTTGACGTTGATGTTCCACAACTTGTCGAACGCGTCCAGCGGGTACTCCGCCAGCGGCGCGCCCCAGGTGGCACCGGCGTTATTGACCAGGATGTGCAGGCGGTCCTCGCGCTCGGATATCTGCCGCACGAGGTCTGCCGCCGCGGCCGGGTCGGCGAGGTTCAGCGGGAGCGAGATGCACTCGCCAAAGGCCGATAGCTCCGCCGCCTTGGCGTCGCACGCCTCGGCCTTCCGCGCGGTGATGTAGACCCGGCACCCGGCGCGTACCAGCCCGGCCGCGATCATCGCGCCGATGCCACGCGAGCCGCCGGTAACGACCGCGATCTTGCCTTCGACCGAGAACAGTTCCGCGGACGACCGGGCACGCTTGTCGCTGGCGTTATCGGGCACTCCTCGTTCCCTTCATGCTCGTCTCAATGACAGTGCGCGCTCACGGCTGCCTGCAGCGCCACGCGGGCCTCGGCGGCGAGCACGGCAACCAGGTCGGCGGCGGGCAGCTCGCGGCTCAGTTCGTGCGCCTGCCCGGCCCAGAGGTTAACGAGGTCAGGGTCGGCAGCCGCGCGCCCGGCGGCCCGCAGCGGCGCGGTGAGGTAATGCACCTCCGGGTAGGCGGCCGGGGCGTCGGCGCCGTGCTCGGTCATGAACCGGTTGCGGATGCCGCGAGCCAGCCGGCCGGTGAACGCGCGCGTCGTCGCGGTGTCGCCACCGGCCGCGATCGCGGCCCGGTGAACCGGCGCGGTCCCCGCTTCGGGGGTGAGCAGGAACGCGGTGCCAAGCTGCGCGGCGGCGGCCCCGCCCGCCAGTACCGCGGCGATGCCGGCGCCGGTGTTGATGCCGCCCGCCGCGACCAGCGGCAGGCCGGTGCGCGCGCGCACCAGTTGCAGCAGCGACAGCAGGCCGAACCCGCCGCTCGCATCGTCGGCCGGGTCGTCGCGGAAGGTGCCGCGGTGCCCGCCGGCCTCGCTGCCCTGCAGGACCAGCACATCGGCGCCGGCCCCGGCCGCCTGCCCCGCGTCGGCGGGCGTGGTTACGGTCACCCAGACCTCGCTGCCGGCCGCCTGCAACGCGGCGATCACGGCCGGATCCGGGCAGCCGAACGTGAACGAGGTAACCGGCAGCGGATCGGCGGCCAGCAAGGCCAGCTTTGGCGCCCACTGGTCGTCGTCGAATCGTGGCCCGCCGAGGCTGGTCCCGGCTCGTTCAGCCTCCGCCGCCAGGCTTGCGGCGTACGCATCCAGCGGCTGCTGCGAGGCCGCCGGGCTGCCCGGGGCGAACACGTTGACCCCGAGGGGACCCTGGGTCAATGTCCTGGCCCGCGCGATCTGGCCCGCCAGCGCGTCGACGGTCAGGTAGCCGGCCGCGAGGAAGCCGAGGCCGCCCGCGTTGGTGACCGCCGCCGCGAGCTGCGGCGTGGTCGGGCCTCCTGCCAGCGGAGCCAGGACGATCGGGACCTTGAGCCGCTCGAGTATCACAAGTGACTCCTTTCTCCTGGCACGATATGCCTGCGGCCCGGCCGTCGGCCCGGGCGCGCCCGATGGAGGAGCACGATGACCGACCGCGTCCCGTCCGGCCCCACCGCCGTGCCCGCCGTCTCGCTGGGCGTCAGCGGCCTGCAGGTAAGCCGCCTCGCGCTTGGGTCGTGGCGCACCTATGAGCGCATTGGCAGGGAACGAGGCGTGTCCGTGATGAAGGCGGCCCGCGAGGCTGGGATCACCTTCCTCGACGACGCGCGCTACAACGACGAGACCGGCCAGGCGCCGGTCTCGTCCGGCTACTCGGAGATGGTGTTCGGCGAGCTGTACCGAGCTGCCGGCTGGCGCCGGCCCGAGACGGTTGTCTCCAACAAGCTGTGGTGGGAATTCTGGCCCGACGAGTCGCCGGCCCAGGAGCTGGCGGGCTCGCTGGGCCGGATGGGCCTTGACTACGTCGACCTCATCTACTCCGAGGTCCCGCCCGCTGACGTGCCGCTGGACGAGGCGATCGGCATGATCACCGCCCTCGTC
>JASIBJ010000371.1 GCA_030045215.1 Streptosporangiaceae bacterium
TCCTCGCGGTCGCCACCCTCGGCCAGTGCCTCCGCCAGCCGCCAGCGCGACCGAGCCGACTCGTAGACGAAGTCGGGGCCGAAGGCGTCGACGACCGCCTGCCAGTTTGCCGGGTCGTTGTCGTTGGTCGCACGCCGCCACTCGGCCTCGGCCCTGGCCAGCCAGCCGCGTCCTTCGACGCCGAGGCTCTTCTGGCCAAGCGCGCCGACCCTGGCTGCCTCGACCAGCGGCATCGCGTCGGCGGCGAGCATCGCCGCGCTTTCGTCGTGGCCCGCCGCGCGAGCGTGCCGGGCCTGGTCGGCGATCGCCGCCAGCCCGACTGCAGCCGGGCGCAGCGCGTACACGCCGTACTCGTCGTCCATACCCTTCGAAGCCTCGAGCGTCACCTGCACGGCCGAGACCGCCGCGTCCAGGTCGCCGGCCCAGTACGCGTCCTCCGCGAACAGGCCGCCCGCGATGTACTCGGTCAGCCAGTCCTCGGCCAGGTAGGGCGTGAGCCAGGTCCTGCGCTCGGCGACCCGATGGCTACCCCTGGCCACGTCGATGAACAGCGCCATCGCCGATAGGCGTGCCTCGGCGACGTTTGTCACCCTGACCGCGAACCGGTCGGCGATAGCCTGCGCGTGGTCCCAGTCGCCGTCGGCGAAATGCGCCAGGTAGTGCAGGTAGTTCAGGCCGTCGCCGAACGGCGCGAGGCTGAGCCCGGTCCGCTCGGCCAGATGCACGCCGAGGTGCGCGGTGGCACTAGCCCCGGCCAGGTCGCCGGACTCCAGCTGCAGGCGGGCCAGCAGGTACCTGGCGCGCAACTCCACGCCTTCCATCCCGGTGTCCGTGGCCAGCTCGACCGCCTTGGTGCTGATCCTCTTGGCCGCGTCGATCTCCCCGGCCCGCTCGTGCACTCCGCTGAGTGTCGTCAGGGCGTCGGCTTGGACCCACGGTGCCTCGGCGGCACTGGCCGCCACCTCGGCCTCCTCGGCGCGGATCCTGGCCGGCTCGGTATCGTCGTAGCTGAGCAGGGTCCTCGCGTGCGTGGCCAGGGCGCGGGCACGCTCCCATCTCGGCGGCTCGGCCGGCAGCAGGTCCACGGCGGCCTGCGCCATCCTCACGGCCTCCCCCTCGTCGAGGTCGAGGGCGAAATACGCCAGCCGCTCCTTCACCCGGCAGAGCAGCACGACGTCGGCTTCCGCGGACTGCTCAAGGTACTTCGCGAGCCGGCGGAGTTGCTTGACGGCGTGGCTGACCTCCCCGCTGTCCGCGGCGCTGAGCGCAGACTTGAGACCGAGCTTGCCGCGGCTCATCCCGCCGATCTTCTCGGGCTCGGCCACGCGCTCCCAGAGCGACAGGGCCTGATCGAAATAGCGGTGCGCATCCGCGGGCGCCGCCATCCGCCACGCCTCGTCGCCCGCCTGGACCGACGCCGCGAAAGCGCCGGGGATGTCGTGGCTGGCCAGGCTGTGCAGGGCGAGCTCGGCGGCCGATCCCGGCACCTCGGTCAGGCGCCGCTCGTCGGACAGGAGCTCGGCCAGCCGCGCGTGCAGCCGGGTCCGCTCGCCCGGCAGCAGGTCGTTATAGATCGCCTCGCGCAGCAGCGCGTGCCGGAACGCCAGGCCGTTCGGACCGTCCGGCACCAGCAGCTGACGGGCCACCGCTTCCCTCACGCCGCCCTCGTACTCGGCCGTCGCGAGCCCGGCTGCCCGCATGACCAGCTCATCGTCGACCCGACGGCCGGCCACCGCCGCCGCGCGCAGCACCTGCTGGGCCTCAGCGGACAGGTCGACGGTGCGAGCGAGCAGCAGGTCGGCTAGCCCCGTAGGCAGCTCGCTGCCGGCCGACGAGGTCGCCAGCAGCTCCTCAGCGAAATAGGCATTGCCCTCGGCCCGGCGGATGACCCGGTCGATGACCTGGGCGTCCTGACGGGCGCCGGCCAGCTGGGTCAGGTGCTCCGCCATCGCCTCGGAGCCGAGCGGCCCGACTTCCATGACCGTGACGCTGGGCAGCCGCTGCAGCTCCGTCACCACGGGGCGGAGCGGATGGCCGCGGTGAATGTCGTCGGTGCGGTAGCTGAGCACCAGCGCGATGCGCTCGCTTCGCAGCAGCCGGCTCAGGAACGTCACCAAGTCGCGGGTCGACCGGTCAGCCCAGTGCAGGTCCTCGAGCACGAGCAGGACCGGATTCGCACCCGCCAGCTCGGAGAGCATGCCAAGAACGGCACCGAACAGCTGCTGCTGGGCCACTCCCGGCAGGTCGGCCGGCTGCCTGCTGATCTCCCGGTCAGGCAGCAGGCGCGCCAGCGCGGGCCGTGTCGCCACCGCGTCGTGCAGCGACCCGTCGGCGTTAGCTCCGAGAGCGCCGCCGCGCAGCGCATCGGCCAGCGGAAGATACGGCACCGTATCCGCCAGCTCAGCGCAGCGGCCCCAGAGCACGGTGAAGCCGCGGACGGCGGCCAGCCGGGACAGCTCGGTGATCAGCCGCGTCTTCCCGACGCCGGCGTCCCCGCTGATGAGCAGCACCACGGACTGACCCGAAGAGGCCTCGGCAAGTAGCTCCCGCATCCGGGCGAGCTCGGCCGCCCTGCCCACGAGCGGATCGTCCCTGGTTCCGAACATGAATCAATTATCCCAGGCGTGTCCAACACTTTAGAGCATGTTTTCGCTGCTAGGCGAGCGACCAGACCGACCCTGCGGGCCGGGCTAGCCGGGGTGGGCCAAGCTCCCTGCCCGGCCGCTGATGTGCGCGGGCGGCCGTATTCCGGCCGGCAGCGATGGGTCGGGTACCGGCTGGCCCCACCGAGTGTCCAGCGGCAACTCGCCCGCCCACAGGCCGAGCGCAGCATCCGGGCTGTCCCCGTCGTCGGGCGGCCCGGTACGCACCTTCACCGACGCCTCGTCCAGCGGCATCGCGAGCAGCCTGGTGGCGGCCAGTTCTTTGCGGCTCGGCCGCCGGACGTAATCCCACTGGCCCGGCGCCACGTGCTCGGAGACCGACCTCAGGCCGGCCAGCTTTTCCTCGTCGCCCGTGACGACCCGCGGCATCGCGTAGATCATCGCGCTGCGGTAGTTGACGGCGTGCTCGAAGACGGAGCGGGCCAGCACCAGGCCGTCGACCACCGTCACCGTCAGGCAGTAGCAGGCGCCCCCGGCCAGGCTCTGGCTGGCGACCGAGCCGTGCACGTAGACGTGACTGTCGTCGAACCCGTAGACGGTCGGCACGACCATGAACCCCTGCTCGGCGGGCACGCCGAGATGGGCGATGAACCCGGCCCGCAGCACGGCCATCAGGTCGGCCCGTGCCGTCCGGCCCTGCTCGCGCAGCCGCCGGTGCCTGGTTCGCGGCGTCGCCGAGAGCGGCCCGCCCGGTCCAGGATGGCCCGGTGGCACAGCGTCCCCGGTATCGGCCACGATACGGTCCTCCAGCTACTGAATCAGTCGCAATCACTATATACCGCGACTGATTCGGTAACCGGGCCGTTCTACGGCTGCCGATCAGCGCACTGACGACGATCAGGGCCTCGGCTCGCCGTCAGCCGGTGGCGTTCAGCCAGCGCACCGGCGCGCCCTCGCCCGCCCGGCGGAACGGCTCAAGCTCGTCATCCCACGGCTGGCCGAGCAGCAGCGCTAGCTCCGCCTCGAGCGACCCGTCCAGGGCCGGGTGCCGCGGCCCGTGCAGTTCGCGCAGCGACCCGAGTTCGGTGTCCGCGGCCGTCCTGGAGCTCCCGTTCCGCGCGGCGGCTGCCAGCTCCATCGCGGCCCGCAGTCGTCCCTCGGGGATCATGATGTCGCCGTTGCCGCCGACCACGGCGCAGAACGTGCCGAGCGCGGGCGTGCAGCTGTACCGCACCGCATCGCAGCCGGGGCTGGCGTCCTCGGTCACCTCGAACCGCAGCAGGTTCCAGCCGGCCAGAACCGACGTGATGGCACCGGAGGTGCCCGGCTTGCCCTGCCAGAACAGCTCGGCCCGCAGCGAGCCAGGAGCTGCGGGCTGGTCCACCCACGGCAGGCTCACGGGCACGCCAAGAACCCCGGCCACGGCCCACTCAACGTGCGGGCACAGCGCCGGGGGCGCACAGTGAACGTGCAGCACGCCACGTACGGACACCAGACCTCCCTGCAAGCGGACGAGATTCGTCTTCCCCAACGCTCTCGTCGCCCGCAGGCGGCTGCACCGTCGTGCCCGGCGTACTGCCTGCAGTCATTGTGCCGTACCACTCGCGTGCACACCAGCACCAGGCCGCTTATTCAGTTGCCGCGTCGGGCAGCGCGATGCTGAGATCGGCGCCAGAAAGTGGCGGCGAGGCATGGGGAGGTTGCGTGCGCACGGCGACATGGGCAGTGCTCTGGTGACAGGGGACGGCGCCTTCGCCAGTGCGGTCGCGACGGCATCACCTGACGATTCCGTGGCCGACCTCATCCCGCGCCTGACTGCCTGCACGGATGAGCGCGCGCTGGTGTTTCGCGACGGG
>JASIBJ010000372.1 GCA_030045215.1 Streptosporangiaceae bacterium
GCTCGCCGGCACGGCGGGCGCGTGCCCTGGCCGCAAGGGACTCGAGAGCAGCGTTGTCAGGGCCGGCGAGGCAGCTGCGCCCCGGTCGCCCTGGCCGTTCTTGCTGCACGTCGCGACCGACGGGGGCGCTGTGCGCATCGCCCAGGGCGCCGATTCGCCTGGTGACCCTGATCTGATCATGCACTACGTCGTGTGCCGGGCCGCGGGCTGGGCCGCGCACGGGCCGGAGGCGGGAACGCAGGTCGGCCCGGTCCCGCGCGAGGTGATCCTCGGCTACCTCGCCGACGAGGCCGCGTGGGGGCTCGAGAATGCGCCCGAGGCGTACGTGGTGCTGAACGCGTGCCGCGCCATGGCGTTTCTCGCCGATGGCCAGATCGTGTCGAAGGCGGACGGCGGGGAGATCGCGTTGCGCCGCGGTCTGGGCCCGGTCGCGGTCATCGAGCGGGCGCTCGCCCAGCAGCGGGGCGCAGCCTCCGAGCGCAGGCCCGCTGCGGACGCGGCCGAGTTCGTCCGGGCCACCGCGGCGACCCTGCGTGCCGCCACCGCGGCCGGTTAGGGTCGGGCATCGCGGCCGGTTAGAGTCGGGAATCGCCAGGGTCTCACCGGAGGAGCACGCCATGACTACCACTCGCAGGGCCGCCATCGTCGCACCCGTGCGCACGCCCGTCGGTACCTTCGGGGGCAGCCTGCGCGACGCGCCGGTCGAAGAGCTCGCGGCGGTCGTGATCAAGGAGGTCGTGGCTCGTTCCGGTATTGATCCGCAGCGGATAGATGACGTCGCCTTCGCGCAGTCGTATGTGAACGGCGAGACGCCGTGCGTGGGCCGGTGGGCGGCGCTGCAGGCCGGACTGCCGGTCGAGGTGCCCGGCTTCCAGCTCGACCGGCGCTGCGGCGGCGGGCTGCAGGCGATCGCCACCGCGGCGATGATGGTGCAGACCGGCGCCGCGGACGCGGTAGTGGCCGGGGGCGTGGAGAGCATGAGTAATGCCGAGCACTACACGACGTCCATGCGCTGGGGCGCGCGGTCAGGAAGCCAGTTCCTGTACGACCGGATCGACCGGGGGCGAGAGCGGTCGCAGCCGGAATGGCGGTTCGGCAAGATCTCCGGGATGATCGAGACGGCCGAGAACCTGGCCAGGGAGTACGGCATCACCAGGGACGAGGCGGACGCCTACGCCGCCCGCAGCCACCAGCGCGCGGCCGCAGCCTGGGACGCCGGGAAGTTTGATGACGAGGTCGTGCCGGTCGAAGTCCCGCAGCGGCGGGGCGAGCCCGTCGTAGTCAGCCGGGATGAGGGAGTGCGGCCGGACTCCACTCCCGAGTCGCTCGGCAAGTTGCGCACGATCATGCCCGGCGGCACGGTGACGGCCGGCAACGCAAGCCAGCAGAACGACGCGGCCGCGGCGTGCCTGGTCGTGGCCGAGGACCGGCTGGACGCGCTCGGCCTTGAGCCGCTCGGCTACCTGACCGGCTGGGCGGCGGCCGGGTGCGAGCCCGCCACGATGGGAATCGGGCCGGTACCCGCGGTCGCGAAGATCTTCGCCCGCACCGGGCTCGGCTGGGACTCGATGGACCTGGTCGAGCTGAACGAGGCGTTCGCCGCGCAGGTGCTCGCGGTGCTGGCCGCCTGGGGCTGGAACGATCCCGACAAGCTCAACGTGAACGGCTCGGGCATCTCGCTCGGTCACCCGATCGGGGCCACCGGCGCCCGCATGCTCGCCACCGGGCTGCGCGAACTGCGGCGACGCGAGGGGCGTTACCTGCTCGAGACGATGTGCGTCGGGGGCGGCCAGGGCGTGGCGGCCATCTTTGAGGCCGCCTGACTCGCGGGGCCGCCCACCGTCGGCACTGGCAGTCGGGCTACCTGCCCCGGCGGCCTCGCCGCCGGGCGCCGGCCGGTCAGGTGAGGAGCCGCTCGATCGTACTCAAGGGGACGAGCCGCGTGATGGACATCTGCGCGGCTGATGCGGAAGTGCCCGCCCGGGGCGAGCTCGTCGTTGGCGAAGAGGTCGACGACCCGGACGAGCTCGGCGACGCTGAGGTGGGCGTCGGCGACGGCGTTGAAATTGTCGGTGTCGGCGACGCCTTAGTCGGCGACGGGGTTGGCTTGGCCGACTTCGACGGCGACGGCTGCGTGATCGAGCTCGGCTTCGACGACGGCGCCGCGGAGGAACTTACGGTCGACGGTGCAGGTGCGGGCGCATTGCCGTTGGTGCTGGTGGGGTTGGGTACGGGCAAGACGCCCTGGCTGGGCTGGCCGGGGAACAGCGACGAGATCGGCAGGGCGCCATGGTGGCCTCGTGCGTGGCCCCGCGGGGAGCCAGCTGCGCTGCGCGAATGATGCACGGCAGCCGCGGTGGAGGCGCCATCCGGGGTCGGCGTCGGCAGGCCGGGCGTCGTGCCGCCGGACGACGACCCGGCGAGGTACACGAGCAAGGCGACGGCGGCCAAAGCCGGCACCAGCACCGCGGCGGTTACCTTCAGCGTCTGGCCGCGGGCGCCCGGAGCGGTCCGCTGGGTCGGGAAGCCGTCGGGCCGGAGGCGGCCCACGTGCGCGAGGACGGCGTTCCGGTAACTGCGCAATTCCGGGTCGAACGCCGCCCTGGACGCGCGCCGCCACACCGACGAGGGCATTCTCGCCACCGGCATGGCCGCAGCCAGCTTGGCCCCGGATCCCTCGGGTTCCTGGCCAGACTCCTCGGCAGTGGCGGCGACGCTGTCCGCCGCCTCCCGAAACCGGTGCACGGCCCCCGCAAGCAGGGTCTGAGCGCGCTGGGCAGGGATATCGAGTATCGCGGGCAGTTCCGCCGGAGCCAGGCCGTGCCAGTACACGAGGTCCAGCACCTCGCGGTCGCGCGATGACAGCGCGCTAAAGGCCGTTAGCACCTCGCGGTCTTCCTCGGCCAGGCGGCTGAATGCCGACAGCGCCTTGCGAGCGCTAATCCTTCGCTCGGATGTGTGGGTGAGCGCGCTCAGCTCATCGGTCTCGTCGGCAGCGGCGGTCCCGGCCCGATCGGCATTCGACCGCGCCAGGCCTGCCACGGCCGCGCTGCCCGCCAGGCCAGGCTGCTCCTCGCCGCTCGCGGTGCCACCACCGGCGCCGGGCCGGGAACTGCCGTTACGGACTGCTCCGAATCCAGCGCCATCTGGCACCTTCTCCGACCGTGCCGGATGCCCGCTCGTGCACTCCCGCCGGGCCAGCGCGTACAGCCATGCCTCAAGCCGGTCGTGATTGTAGAGGTGGCCGAGCATCGCCTGAGCGGCAATGAACGTGACGGTGGTCGCTCCCGCGGCCTCGCTCTCATCGTTCAGCAGTTTGACGCAATACTCGAAAATGTATTCCGCGTATTCGCCGAAGATGTCGCTGAACGTGGCCCAGTCTGCCGACGCCCGTTCCTGAGCATCCTCCGCTGGCGTGGCGCTCGACCGGGACTGAACAGCCATGGCCCCCCTCCTCCACCTGCAGTCTTGGGCATAACCACTCGCCGTGTCCAGATTCCGCGTGAGCCCGGCCAAGGCAGCAGCACGAACCGGGCGCGGCCGGCACGGGCCGGGCCGGCCGCTTCGCGCGCCCGGTCGGGCGGCATTGCGCGCGTGAGCGGCGCGCCTGACCCTACTTTCCAGCAATTGACCTCGAGAAGTCCGGCCAATTTGCATGCCGGCGCGTCAAGATGGTCGGATGGCTAGGAAGTTGTCTACCGGAGGCGACGTGAGCGCGCCACCCGGGCGACGACTTCCGCCGCACGCCGGAGGCAGATTACACCCGCCGCCGACTCAGGACTCGTAGGGCAGCCAGGCGGATGGCCCCGCTGCCGGTCCGGCCGCCGCCCTGGGGCCGGCCCAGAGGCCGGGATCGGCGCACCTGCCGATGGCCGCTAACTGGTAGCACAGCGCAAGGAGAAGCATGCCCTTCGATGTAGCCCGCGCGTTCGCGGAACGTTCCGGGGAGAACTTCGCCCTGCACGAGCAGTACATGAACCGTCAGCTCGCCAGGACACTGAAGACTCTGGGGTTCGATCGCACCTACGTCAGGGGAGAGGGCTGCTACCTCTACGACGACGCGGGCAACTCCTACCTTGACTTCCTGTCCGGATTCGGGGTCTACGCACTGGGCCGCAGCCACCCGGGCATCAAGGCGGCCCTGCACCAGGCGCTCGACCTGGACCTGCCCAACATGATCCAGCTCGATTGTGCCTTGCTGCCCGGGCTGCTCGCCGAGCAACTGGTGGCCAGGTCGCACGCCGGCATCAAGCGGGTCTTCTTCTGCAACTCCGGGGCCGAGTCGATCGAGGCGGCGATCAAGTTCGCCCGGCACTCAACGCAGCGGCCCAAGATCCTCTACGCTGAGCACGCCTTCCACGGGCTGACCACCGGAAGCCTGTCCCTGAACGGAGGCAAGGAGTTCAGGTCGGGATTCGGGGCGCTGCTCCCCGAGACCGTCCCCGTACCGTTTGGCGACCTCGGCGCCCTCGAACGCCAGCTGGCCGGAAGGGACGCGGCGGCCTTCATCGTCGAGCCGATCCAGGGCAAAGGGGTCTACTGCGCAACGGCCGAGTACTGGAAGGCCGCCCAGGAGCTGTGCCGCCGGCACGGAACGCTGCTGGTCATCGACGAAGTGCAAACCGGGCTCGGGCGGACTGGACGGTTCTTCTGCCACGAGCACTGGGGCCTGGAGCCGGACATCATCACGATCTCCAAGGCGCTGTCCGGCGGCTATGTGCCGGTCGGAGCCATGCTGACTACCGAGAAGATCTTCGCGAGCGTGTACGACTCAATGGAAGACGCGCTCAAGCACTCGACCACGTTCGGCCGCAACCAGCTCGCCATGGTGGCCGGCCTGGCAACGCTAGCGGCCTTCGACGATGAGAACATCGTCGCCAGGGCCCAGGCTACCGGCCTGGCCCTGCAGGCCGGGCTTCGCGATCTCGCTGAGAAGTACGAGCTGATCCACGACGTCCGCGGCCTCGGGCTGATGGTCGGCATCGAGTTCGGCGAGCCGGAGGCGAAGGGAGCGGGCCGCCGGTTCCGGGCGGTCGAGCGGCTGCGACCCGGCATGTTCTCGCAGATGGTAGTCGTACCGCTATTCCACCGGCACCGGATCCTGACCCAGGTGGCGGCGGACAACGTCAACATCGTGAAGCTGCTACCGCCGCTGATCAGCGGGCAGGAGGAGGTCGACTACTTCATCGCCGCGTTGGACGACGTCATGGCCGACGCCCACCGCGGCTCGGGACTTGCGATCGAGTTCGGCCGCACGATGGCGCGGAACGCCCTGGGCCGCAAGCCGCAGCACCGAGCGGCGGGCTCCGGCGTCACGGCCGGCGCCGAGGACACGGAGGACCAGGCAACAGCGGTCAGCACGCTGCGCGACATCGCCGCGAGTCAGCCCCCGGCCGACCTGACCGTCCGAGGGCAACTGGCGGGGTCCGGGCCCGGCGGCACGCGTCCCGAGGCCGGCCCGGCCAGCGCAGGCAGCCTCACCGCCACAGGCAGCGCCGCCGGCACGAGCAGCATCGCCAGCACCGGTAGCTCGGTGCCGGAGGCGGCGCCGATCGATCCGGGCGATCGGGTCGTGATCACCGGCGCGTCTGGTTTCATCGGATCAGCCGTGGTCCGGGCGGTGCTCGCGAAAGGCGCCAGGGTCGTCGCCGTGACCGAGCCCGGCGCGGACGCCGCCAACCTGGCCGGGCTGGACGTCGAGCAGGTCACGGCCGACATCCGCGATGCGACCGCGCTCCGGTCGATCTGCGTGGGCGCCAGGTATGTCTTCCACCTGGCGGCGATCTACCGCTTCTGGGCGAAGGACCCGCGGATCTTCAGCGATGTCAACGTCGGCGGCACGCTGAACGTGATGGAGGCCGTCAGCGCGGCCGGGTGCCAGCGGATGGTCTACACCTCCACCGTCGGCGTCCTCGGGCTGCGCGGCACCCGCGACGGGCGCGCTGCCGACGAGACCGCGTATGCCGACGTAGCGCACCTGTTCGGACATTACAAGCGGACGAAGTTCGCCGCGGAGCATGAGGTGCTGCGGGCGGCCGCGGAAGGGCTCGACGTCAGCCTGGCGCTGCCGACGTTCCCGCTCGGTCCCGGCGACCGCGCGCCGACGCCGTCGGGCAAGCTCGTGCTGGACTTCCTCAACGGCCGCATGCCGGCCTACGTCGACACCGCCCTGAACGTCTGCCATGTGGACGATCTGGCGCGCGGGCACGTCGCCGCGCTCGAGCACGGGCGGAAGGGCCGCAGCTACATCCTTGGCGGCGAGAACTTGTCCATGCGCGAGATCTTGCAGACTCTGGCTGACTGCTCGGGCCTGCCGGTGCCGCGACTGGAGGTTCCGCGCGCCGTGGTGCTGCCGACCGCCATGGCATCGGCGCTGGTGGAGGGCCGCCTGCTCCGCCGGGAGCCGCGGGTTCCGCTGGAGGGCGCGCGGATGTCCACGACAAAGATGATCTTCAATGACAACCGTGCGCGCGCGGAGATCGGGCACAAGTCCCGGCCGGCCCGGCTGGCTATCGAGGATTCGGCCCGCTGGTTCGCCGACAACGGGTACGTGACGCCGAAGCGCCTGGCGGCGATCCGCTGGCAGAAGTGAGCCGCCCGACCTGAGTGGCGAGCCGGGCGAAGATAGCCACCGTCCTCACTCGGCGAACGCGCAGAACTCGTTGCCCTCCGGGTCGGCCAGTACGTACCAGTCGATGTCGCCTCCTGGCTCGCGCACGACCGTGGCGCCAAGCTCGGCCAGCGGGGTCACGCTGCTCACGGTGACGTCCCAGTGCACGCGGTTCTTCGCGGTCTTAGGCTCGGGCACGCCAACGAAATCCATGGTGAGGATCGGCATGCCGGGAACGCCTTCGAGCGTGAACCAGCCGTCGTTCTTGGTCACACCGACTCCGTAGACACCGGCCCACCACCGGGCCTGCGCCTCCGCGTCCGTGCTGTCCACGACCAGGCCGTGCAGCCTCTCGGCGGGGACCTCGGGACGCAGGAACGCGCAGAACTCACCACCCTCGGGATCGGCCATGACCGTCCACCGCCGCGTCCCCTGCGGCTCCACGATCGTCGCGCCGAGCGCCTGCAGGTCCGCGAGATCGGCGGCGTAGATGTCCAGGTGCACTCGGTTCTTGACCGTCTTGAGCTCCGCAACCGTGTTAACCCAGATCGTGTGCCGGCGAGATGGCCCGGTCAGCACGACGTCACCGTCATCTCTGGCCTCGAAGGCGCGCCCGAGCGCCCCCGCCCAGAACCGGCCGAGCCGGGCCGGGTCATTCGCATCGATGCACAGGTCCTTGAATCGCGCGATTGGCATGGGAACGAAGGCTACACTCCGGCCGGTCGGCGCTCGACGCGACGCCGTTGCTCCCAGCCGCCGCCAGGACCGGGAAGGCGTTATCCGGCCGCGCTCACTGTCCCTGGGCGAGCGATGCCCCGTGCTGGTCCTGCGCCAGCGAGGACGGCGGTTCCTGCGCGGCTGGCTCCCGGTAGTGGTACTTGCCGCCGCGCAGCCAGGACATCGCCGCCGCGGCGAGGCACGCCGCGATCGCGAAGTCGAAGGCCTCGTGCAGGCCGCTGGCGAACGGGCCGGAGATCAGCGCGGGGAAGAAACCGCGCCCGGTCAGCGTGGCAGCCTGATGCGCGGGCAGCCTGGCCAGCACGGCCGGGCCCACCAGGTGCTGGACCGGGCTGTAGCCGAGGAACGCCGCGAACAGCGTCGATACCGGCGGCAGGTGAGCCGCCGACGACGCGACCGGCGCCGGCACGCCGTGCGCGACGAGCCCGTGGCACAGCGTGCCCGGCAGCGTCGCCGACAGCCCGAGGATCATCAGCGTGAAGAAGACGCCGATCGACAGGACCTGAGCGCTGTTCTGGAACGTGGAGTTCATCCCCGAGCCGACACCGCGGTGCTGCGGCGGCAGGCTGTTCATGACGCCGGCCCGGTTCGGCGCGGCGAACGCGCCATGGCCAGGCCGTTCAGCAGCAAGATGAGCCCGAACGCCCAGTACGAGAAGTTGATCGGCAGCATTTCCAGCAGCAGAAAGGATCCGGCGGCAACGACCATGCCCCCGGAGGCGAATGGCCGCGACCCGAACCGGTCGGACAGGAAGCCGGAGACGGGACCCGCGAGCAGGAATCCCGCGGTGAGCGGCAACATGTAGATGCCGGCCCACAGCGGCGTCTGGCTGAAGCTGTAGCCGTGCCGGGGGAGCCAGATCCCCTGCAGCCAGATGATGAGGATGAACATCAGCCCGCCCCGCCCGATCGAGGCGAGCAGGGACGACAGGCTGCCCGCGGTGAAGGCCCTGATCCTGAACAACGACAGCCGGAACATCGGGTCGGCGACCTTGGTCTCGATCACCGCGAACGCGGTGAGGAGGGCGACGCCACCGACCAGGCAGCCGATGACGAACGGGCTCGTCCAGCCCATGGTCGAGTGGCCGTACGGCTGGATGCCGTAGGTGATGCCGATCATGACCCCGATCAGGCCGAGCGCGAAGGTGATGTTGCCCGGCCAGTCAACCTTCGCAGTGCCGCGGCGAGGCACCTCGCGGAGCTTGCGGTAGGCCCATACCGTGCCGAACAGCCCGATCGGCACCGAGACCAGGAAGATCAGCCGCCACTGGATCGGCGCCAGCACGCCGCCGAGCACCAGGCCAAGGAACGATCCGCTGATCGCGGCGACCTGATTGATGCCGATCGCCATGCCCCGCTGATCCTCGGGGAACGCGTCGGTCAGGATCGCCGCCGAGTTCGCCAGCAGCAGCGCGGCCCCGACGCCCTGGAAAATGCGCATGACCACCAGGTAGATCGCCGCTGCTGTACCGCCGAACCAGGTGATCGTGAGCAGCAGGGAGAACAGCGTGTACACGACGAAGCCGAGGTTGTACATGCGGACCCGGCCATACATGTCGCCCAGCCGGCCCAGGCTGACCACCAGCACGCTGGTGACGACCATGAAGCTCAGGATCAGCCACAGCAGGTAGAAGCTGTTGCCGGGGGCGAGCGGGTCGATGTGGATGCCGCGGAAGATGTCCGGCAGCGCGATCAGCATGATCGAGATATCGATGGTCGCCATCGTCACGCCGAGCGTGGTGTTGGACAGGACTATCCACTTGTAGCGGTCGGGCCGGACCGCTGGCTTGGCCAGGAGGCCGTCTGGATGGTGGTTCGAGATGGGCTCCCGCACAAGGCCCAGGGTACCGCCGGACGCGGCAAGCGATCTTCCTGCCGGTGGCGAGGGCCTGGTGCCAGCGCGCGCTAGCGGCGAGGATGGCGCCGTGACCGACACCGTCGAACTGCCGGGCGCTGCCGGGCTCGGCACCGCCCCGCTGGGCTCGGGGCCCGGCTGGTACCTCGACTGGGGCGCCACCGACCGTGAGGGTGCGGTGGCCACCGTCCTGGCGGCGATCAGGGCAGGCGTGGGCTGGATCGACACGGCCCCGTTCTACGGCTGGGGGCGGGCGGAGATGATCACCGGCGCCGCGCTGGCGGGCAGGGAGACCAGGCCGGTGCTGCTGACCAAGTGCGGCACGTTCCGGCGGCCGGACGGCCGCTCGTACGAGGATCACTCTGCCCATGCCATCCGCGCCGACGTCGAGGCCAGCCTCAGCCGGCTCGGCGTCTCGTCCGTGGACGTGCTGCAGTTGCATGACCCGGACCCGGACACGCCAGTGGAACGAGCGTGGGAGACCGTCTGCGACCTAGTCGGCGAGGGAAAGGCGCGAGCAGGCGGCCTGTCCAACCACGCGGTCGAGCTGATGGACCGCGCCGCAGCGATCGGCCAGGTCAGCGTCGTCCAGCATCAGTTCTCGCTGCTGCACCGCGATCCTTACGCGGACGGAGTACTCGACTGGTGCGCCAGCCACGGCGCCGCCTTCCTGGCCTGGTCGCCGCTCGCATCAGGCTTCCTGGCTGACGACTTTGAGCTGGACGCGCTCGGGACCGGCGACTTTCGGCGGGACCTGCCCTGGGCTGATCCGGCCCGGCTGGACCTCGCCCAGCTTCGGCGCGAGCTGGGCGAACTCGCCGCACAGGGGTGGATGACGATGGCCGGCCTTGCCGTCGGCTGGGTGCTCGCCAAGGGAGCACGGGCCATCGTCGGCGCCCGCTCCCCGGCCGAGGCCAGGGCCATCACGGACTTCCGGCCCCTGCCCCCCGACTTCGCGGCCGCCGTTGAGGATGTCGTCCGCCGGGCCACGCGGGCCGGCTGAGCCCGGTGCCCGCCTCTGGCGTCGACCGGGACACCGGGACAATGGACATATGCCGACTCCTCAGTTCGTTCTCGACCTGCGCCAGAAGGTCGGCCATGACCAGCTCTGGCTGTCCACCGCCATGGGCGTTGTGCTGGACGACCAGCGCAGGGTGCTTCTCGGACGACGCAACGACACCGGCAACTGGACGCTGCCCGGCGGGATTATCGATCCCGGCGAGCAGCCGGCCGACGCGGCCTGCCGGGAGATCTACGAGGAAACCGGCGTGATCGCCGTCCCTGAGGTGCTCACGACCATCAGCGTCTCGCCGCCGATCACCTACCCAAACGGGGACCAAGTCCGGTACCTGGAGTACTGCTTCCGCTGCCGGGCCGCGGGCGGCGAGGCCCGGGTCCATGACGGTGAGCTGGTGGAAGTCGCCTGGCATGGCCTCGACGCACTGCCGGTTCTGGGCCCGGCCGCGACACCACTGCTGAGGACGGCGCTGGAGGCCGATGCCGCCGCGTTCGCGTTCTCCGGCCCTGGCGCGGTTCTCGGGCAGGCAATGGCGCAGCCGCCGCCGCCCGGCCGCAACGCGGGCGGGCGGTCTTAGATGCGCCGCTCGGTGGCAGGGTCGGGAACGCCGCCGAAGAACTGCTCGATAACCTGCCGGAACGCCGGCTGCTCCGGCGCGGCGTGCATGAACAGGGTCATGGACGACCGGAGCTTCATCGCGTCTATTCCCCCGAAGATCTGCTCAGCGGTTCGGCCCCGGTGAGTGGCGAGGATGTCCGCGCACTGCGCCAGCCGAGCGCCGAGCTCCGGATGATCCAGGTAGGCCCGTGCCTCCGCGAGCGAGCTGATCGCGTACAGCTTCGACGTCGGGCTCTGGCCCAGACCCGCGATCTGCGGGAACACGAACCACATCCAGTGGCTGGTCTTCCGCCCGCGGCGCAGTTCATCAAGTGCGCGCTGATAGCTGCCGTGGGCATCCTGGGCGGTCACGAAGCGTTCCAGGTCATACGGATCTTCCATCGCCCCAGGTTACGGTGACAACGTGAGCCAGACCGATGCGATCGTCGAGCACATCCTGACCTCGTACGACACGATCACGGTGATCGGCGCCAGTTCCGTGGCGGCCAAGGCGGCGCACTCGGTGCCGGCGCACATGCAGCGGCACGGCTGGCGCATCATTCCCGTGAACCCGCATGCCGACCAGATCCTCGGCGAGCGGGTCTACCGGGCGGTGGCCGACGTGCCGGAGCAGGTGGGGCTGGTCGACGTGTTCCGGCCATCGGCGCAGACGGCTGAGTTCGCCCGGCAGGCCATCGCCGCAGGCGCCACTGCGCTGTGGCTGCAGCTCGGCATCGCCTCACCGCAGGCGCGCCGCATTGCCGAGAGCGCCGGCCTGCTCTACGTCGAAGACCGCTGCCTCGCGATCGAGCAGCGGCGCCTCGGCCTGGACGCGCCCGCTCCTGACTGCCCGCGCCGCTCTCCGGCTCGGCCTTAGTCCGGTGAACCGCGGTGCAGCACGACCAGAAACTCCGCGACGCCACGGTTGGCGAGTGAGCCGAGGAAACCGAAGCCGGCGGGCCCCCTGATGCCCCAGGCCGAGAACGCTACCGGGATCGATCCAGCAGCCTCGAGGCCCAGCCCGTCCCGTCGGGCCGTGATCGAGAACGTCACCAGGCGGGAGAATCCGCGCAGCGTGAGCCGGCCGGTGCCACTCACCGTGACGGTCGTGCCAGCGGCGAAGGCGGGACCCAGCGTGACCGGCTGCGCGAGCGTGAACGTGGCCACCGGATGGTGCGCGGTGTCGAGGCTCGTGGCGAACTGAGGCTGCGTCTTGCCGCTCACGGTGACGGTAGCCAGGTCGATGCGGAACATCGCCGCTCTGACTTGGTCGCCCGACACAGTGATCGTGCCGGTGACGCCGTTCGTCCGGCCGACGACCTCGTTACTGAAGCCGAGCACGCTCTCGCCGACCCGGAAGCCCGCCTCCGATCCGGCTCCAGTGCTCCAGGTGCCGTCGAGGGGACCCACCGGGGGGCGGGCGCCGCCCGAGGGCAACGCGAGCGCGGCCGGGACCGGCTGGAGCGTGACGAACAGGCCGGCCGCCAGAACCAGCAGGAGCACGAGCGCGACCAGGCTCGCGGCAATCCACCGCCACCAGTGACGCTTCCGCGCCTGCCGACCTGGCCCGTTCTGCGGGGCGACGCGGAACACAGGGTAGCGCGGCGCAACCGCCTCGAATCCGGCCACCGGCGCACGCCGGTCGACCGGGATGTGCGGGCGTGCCCCCGGCACCTTTTGGAGGTAGCGCTTGATGATCGGGGCGCGCTCGCTCGCCGGCACCTCGGTGAGCCTGCACTCCACCGCGCGGCCGCGGCGCAACGTCGCCCTGCCCCCGGCGGCGCGCACGTTCTGGACCCAGTTGCACCGCTCGCCGAGGAACGACACCAGATACCACTGCCCCTCCCGATCGGCCATTCCCAGCGGGAACCGCGCGACCCGTCCCGAGCGGCGGCCCGTGACCTCGAGCGTCACCCACCGTCTCGGCATCAGCCCCAGCCCAATTACCCCGGCCCACATCCGGGCGAGACGACGTGCGGTCGCGTCGGCACGGCCTCCTGGGTACATGGCCCGGAGCCTCTCATCGCTATAAGGCCAGCTACGCATTGCTTCCTCCTCGTGCCGCCGGTGAGCCGCCGGTTCCGGACGACTCGTCTCGGGTATCCTGAGGTCAGAATCTCGAATACGAAACTTGAAACATAGAGTCTTAAGTCCTAAGGCAGGTGCCCAGCGATGGACCACTCCCAGGCGCCAACGGGCCTGGCCCGGCGTGCGCGCAGGCTGTCTGACCACGAGACCGAGCAGCGCATGCTTCAGGCGGCCGTCGCCATGGTGAATCGTGCCGGCCTGACCGTGAGCCTGGATCACATCAGCCTCGAGGAGGTCATCCGCGACGCCGACGTCTCGCGCAGCGCGGTCTATCGGCGCTGGCCGTACAAGGACCTGTTCTTCAGCGACCTCGTCAAGGAGCTGGCCCTGGGCGCCACCCCGACGATTGTCGATGACGAGCTCGCCCTGATCAGGCGCATCGTGGCCGAGCGCCCGGACGCGCTGGACACCCCCGAGCAGCGCCACGGCCTGGTACTCGAGCTCGTCCGCCGGCTCGCGTTGTTCGACTTCGAGACCCTTTCCGGGTCGTTGCAGTGGCGTACCTACCTCGCCCTGCAAGCGACGTTCGCGAGCCTTCCCGACGGCGAGCTGCGAGATCAGGTCCGGGCAGCGCTGGCCCAGTCCGAGCACGACCACCGGGCCCAGGTCGCCAGGGCCTGGCAGCGTCTGGCGGGACTGCTCGGTTACCGGCTGCGGCCCGATCTCGGGGCTACGTTTGAGACGCTGGCCACGCTGGTGGACGCGACCATGCGCGGGCTGGTCATCGAGGCCCTGTCCGAGCCTGGGCTGGGCACCTACCGGGCGCGGGCCATTCCCTCCGGGGCCGGGAAACCGCAGGAGTGGTCCCTGGCCAGCCTGGGCGTGGCAAGTATCGCCTTGGCGTTCCTTGAGCCTGACCCGGCGATCGAGTGGGATGGCGAGCGACTCGCCCGCGCCTACGAGGCACTGAACAATCTGACCCTCCGGGAGGAATGACCTGGTCCGTTCGCCAGGCTGCCAACGCCACGGCCGGGACCTTGGTCAGTCCCGCGGGGGCCATAGGCACTGGCCTTGCGCGCCCGGCGAGGAGCACCGTGACCTATAACGAGGCAGGTGATGCTCATGACCAGCAGGATCCCGTGCGGCGCCCGGCACGGCCAGGCCCCGGCGCGCGCCAGCGAAGCGGTGCCGATCCCCGCCGGCCGGGTGGGCTACCTGATCAGGACAGCGGCGCGCGCGCCGTCGGTGCACAACACGCAGCCGTGGCGGTTCAAGATCAGCGAAGACGCAATCGAACTGTACGCCGACCCGCGCCGCAAGCTCCGGACCGATCCGGTCGGCCGGGAGATGCTCATCAGCTGCGGTGCCGCGTTGTTCGGACTCCGGCTCGCGATCCGCTCAATCGGATACCAGCCCTACGTCGATCTGCTCCCTGACCCCGCCAGGCTGCGGCTGCTCGCCAGGGTACGGCTGAGCGCCGGGGCCCCGCTGACCGAGGCCGAGCGCCGGATGCTCGACGCGATCCCGCACCGGCACACCCATCGCGGCCCGTTCGCCGATGAGCCACTCCCGGACGGGCTGCTGCCTGCGCTTCAGCATGATGCGCTGGCCGAAGGGGCCACCCTCGTCCTCGTCCCGCCGACCATCATCTACCGGCAGCTCGCGGATATCATCGTTGCGGCCAGCCGCCGACAGGATCTCGACCCCGTGGCCCGCGCGGAGGTCCGGCGATGGACCCGGGTCATGGGCAGCACTGCCCGCGACGGCGTCCCGGCCCAGGCGTTCCCGGCCACCACGGCCCCTGGCGACGGGATGCGCGGGCGGCTGCGCCAGCGCGATTTCGACCTTGGGCGCGAGCTCGGCCAGCTCACGACGGGGGGGTCACCTGCCGCTGCGACCGCGGTGCTGGTCACCCATGGAGACGGACGGGCCGACTGGCTACTCGCCGGCCAGGCGCTGCACCGGGCGCTTGCCCACGCCGCGGGAAGCTGGGTCTTCGCCAGCCTCTACACCCAGCCACTGGAGGCCGCCGCCATCCGCTCGCTGATTAGCGCCCGCCTGAGCCTGCCCGGGGCTCCCCAGATGCTCCTTCAATTCGGCCGGGCGCGAACCACCCTGGCCACGGCCCGCCGCGAGCCGGCGGAGCTTATGGAGCCATGAGGCGGCGCGGCTCCACGGTGTCCCGGATCGGACTTTGGGAGTGGCCGATCCGGGGCACCACACATCAGCCGTAAAGCCGCTGTGACTGGCCGGAGGCCAGCCCACCGCGGCGGCAACACCGCGGCCCACTACCCAGGCAGCCCTGGACCCGTAGACTCTGGCTGCCATGCCTCAAGATGCTTTCCCTGTGGAGTGGGCTGGTCTGCAGGCGGTCGTGACGCTTCCCGAGCACCTCGACGTGTCGAACGCGGGCCAGCTCCGCGAGCAGCTGCTGTCGGTGATCAACCGCGGGGCTGCGGTACTGGTCGCGGACATGACCAGTACGGTGTCGTGCGATCACGCCGCCGTAGACGCGATTGCGCGCGCCTACCAGCGGGCGGCAGTCAATGGCACCCAGCTGAGGCTCGCCGTCGGTGCGCCGGTCGTCAGGCGCGTGCTGAGCATCGAGGGACTCGACCGCCTGGTTTCGATCTACCCGTCGGTGGAGGCGGCGCTGGCGGCCGGCACGCCAGGTCAGGCCGGGGCTGCCTCGATCTCGGCCGGGTCCCGGCCAGTCAGTCCGCATCCAGCCCAGCTCGCTAGCCAGCCACGCATACGAGCGATCACGCCGGCAGTGCTCTGGCACCTGATCGACGCACTGGGCGACGGACTGGTCCTGACCAGCCACGACGGGGAAATCGTCCTGGTTAACCGGCGATGCGGGGAGATGCTCGGCTATGAGCCCAACGAGCTGGTCGGCCGTCCCGTCGAGTCCCTCGTTCCAGTCGATCTGCGGGCCGCGCACCTGCGGTACCGCGCTGCATACTCGCAGGTACCGCAGACACGACCGATGGCCGAACGGTCCCGGCTGGTCGCGCTGCGCAAGGACGGCGCCACCCTTCCGGTCGAGATCAGCCTGAGCCCTGTGCCGACGGCGACCGGCCAGTTCATCCTGGCTGTGATCCGGGACGCCACCGAGGCCCGACGGCGCGAGGATCTCGCGGACCTGGCCCGTGGTGCCGTCGCCGAGCACACGCGCCGCGACCAGGAGCTGCTCGACCGGGTGGTTGACGGCTTGTTCCAGGTCGGCCTCAGCCTGCAGGCTGCCGTCGACCTGCCCAGCGAGGTAGCCCGCGAGCGCATCACGGAAGCGCTGCGCCAGCTGGATGACACGATCCACGAGATCCGGACGTACGCCTTCTCGCCCGGCCAGGAAGGCATGCCACCTCGGGCGGCATCATCGAGCGGCCCCGGCTGACCCGGATACCCGTCGCGGGTTTGAGGCCCTTCTCAGTACGTCCCTGGTATGCAGGGCAGCGAGGACGGGTCGGTCCCCGCGTCGGCCGGCCCGGGGCGGCCTGTGATCTCGGCCGCAATGCGGCTGAGGAAGTTCCGCGCGGTCGCGGCGGCGACTCGGTGCAAGATCGCGCGGTCAAGTGCCTGACCCAGGGCGCCGAGCGGCGGTCGGTACGCGCCCGCTAGCGTCAGCAGCGTGGCATTTTCCCCGGCGGGATGCACCGTGATATCTGCGTCGAGGACCGGGAAGAGCCCGCCGCCGGGGCCGGTAACCTCCCACCGGATGGCCAGCCCGGCTGAGCCCGCCCGCTCGGAAAGCTCGCGAGCCTGAACCTGCACCTCCCGGCTCAGGCCGAGGGCACCGACCCTGGACAAGCCGGTGACCCCGAGGCCGTAGGCGTCTTCGGATGCACTCGAGAGCCAGCCGCCCATGGCCAGTCTCGCCAGCCCGGCGCGGGCGACCTCGAAGCTGACATCCAGCCCCACTTCATCGCCTACGAACATTGGTCCAGTAAAGCTGCGTGGCATCGGCGCTGGTAGTGACCTTCGTCCCGGCAATGGTCCCGTTGACGCTTGGCCCTACCTCTTCTGCCCGGCCGATTCGGTTTGCGGCTATCTTGGCAGGCAAGTGCCGCCGCACTATCAGATCGTCTCGGGCCGGTAATAGTGGAGCGAATCGTGGAAACCCCGCCGAATCGACTGCTTCCTAATCTCCGTCTCGATGACCTGCTTGCAGAGCTTCAGGTCAGACTCCAGGCAATACTTTCCACCAGGGACAGGGTCAATGCCCTCTTCGAAGCAGTGATGGCGGTTGGCACGAACCTGGATCTGGAGGTAGTACTTCGCAAAATTGTTGAATCCGCCGTTAGTCTGGTTGATGCCCGCTATGGGGCCATGGGCGTCATCGGTGAAGGAAACCGGCTGGCGGAATTCATTCCCGTCGGCCTCACCGAGGACGAGATCGCGGAAATCCACCACTGGCCAGAAGGCCATGGGCTGCTCGGCGCGCTGATTACCGATCCCAAGCCGATGCGCATCGCGAACCTGGGCGCGCATGTGTTGTCTGCGGGCTTCCCGCCAGGCCACCCGCCGATGCGGACATTCCTCGGCGTCCCTATCCGGGTCAGGAACGAGGTGTACGGCAACCTCTACCTGACCGAGAAGCACGGCGGCGGCGA
>JASIBJ010000373.1 GCA_030045215.1 Streptosporangiaceae bacterium
CCAGTCGCACTCGACCTCCAACGTCTGCAACGTCGCACAGGCTGCCGCTCTGGCGGCTGTTTCCGGCGACCTGTCCGCGGTAGCGGAGATGCGCACCGCGTTCGACCGGCGGCGTCAGGTCATGACCTCGATGCTGAACGACGTGCCCGGCGTGGTCAGCCCGCTACCCGAGGGCGCGTTCTACTGCTACCCATCGGTCAAGGGCGTGCTGGGCAGGGAAATAGCTGGCCGCCGCCCGGCCACCTCCAACGAGCTG
Source organism: Streptosporangiaceae bacterium (assembly GCA_030045215.1). The sequence continues at coordinate 257 of JASIBJ010000373.1, forward strand.
GCCGAGGTGCTGCTCGACGAGGCAGACGTCGCGGTCGTGCCAGGTGAGGCGTTCGGCACCAACGGCTACTTCCGGCTGTCGTGCGCGCTCGGGGACGCAGACCTCGAGGAGGGCATTACCAGGCTCGCGAAGCTACTCAGCACGGCCCGCTAGCGGCCGGCGAGCCCGGACCGGGCGTAAAGGCCGGCCGCCGATCGGGCTGGCACACTGGCGTGATGGCCCGGCCAGTCGCCGCCCTCCCCAAGGCACATCTGCACCTGCATTTCACCGGCTCCATGCGGCACGCCACGCTGGTCGAGCTGGCCGCCCTGCACGGTGTCCACCTCCCGGAGGCACTGGCCGAAGACTGGCCGCCGCAGCTGTCCGCCGCCGACGAGCGCGGCTGGTTCCGCTTCCAGCGGCTTTATGACATCGCCAGGTCGGTCGTGCGCACACCGGACGATGTGCACCGCATGCTCCTGGAGGCCGCAGAGGACGAGTGCGCCGACGGATCGGGCTGGCTCGAGCTCCAGATCGATCCTTCCGGCTATGCCGCCAGGTTCGGCGGGCTCACGCCGACGCTCGAGCTGGTGCTGGAGGCCGCGGCGCGAGCCCAGGAGGCGAGCGGCGTCGGGATCGGGATCATCGTCGCGGCCAACCGCACCAAGCACCCACTGGAGGCGCGCACACTGGCCCGGCTCGCCGCGGCCTATGCCGGCCGCGGCGTAACCGGGTTCGGGTTGAGCAGCGACGAACGCCGCGGCATGGTCGCGGAGTTCGCCCCGGCCTTCAGGATTGCGGCGAGGGCGGGCCTGCGGCTTGTCCCGCACGGTGGCGAACTAGTCGGCCCGGCTAGCGTCCGCGCCTGTCTCGACGAGCTTCATGCCGACCGGATTGGGCACGGCGTCACCGCTGCCTGCGAGCCGGAACTGCTGCACCAGATCGCGGTCGCCGGGGTCACCCTCGAGGTCTGCCCGATCTCGAATGTCGCCCTCGGCGTCGCCGCCAGTCCTCAGGACGTACCGCTGCGAGCGCTGCTCGACGCCGGGGTTCTGGTTGCGCTCGGCGCGGATGACCCGTTGCTGTTCGGGCCGCGGCTAGCCGCACAGTATGAACTGGCCAGGAGGGCACATGGCCTGACGGATGACGAGCTAGCCAACCTGGCCCGAATATCGGTTCGCAGCTCCGCCGCGCCTGCCGGCCTGCAGCAGAAGCTGACGGCCGGGATCGACGATTGGCTGGCTAACGGCGACTGACGGGTCAGCTAGGTTCGCCGGTGGCTGTTGCGCGCTGACGGCAGGCGCCTACAACTGCACTCCGACCAGTACGGGCTCGTTCACCAGCTCGATGCCGAATGCATCGAGAACGCCCTCCCTGACCTCGCGCGCGAGCGCGATCAAGCCTGCGGTGGTGCCAGACCCTGGATTAGTCAGGGCGAGCGTGTGCTTGGCTGAGATGCGCACCGCCGCGCCTTCGCCAGGAAAGCCCTTGTGGAAGCCGGACTGCTCGATGAGCCAGGCGGCCGACACTTTGACCGCCGACGCCTCGTTCCCCTCCTTCCAGTGCGGAATCCGGAGGTCAGTCCTATCGCCAGGCAACCGCGCCGCGGCCCTGGCCTCAAGATCTTCGAACTGGCGCGCCGAGATCACCGGGTTCGTGAAGAACGAGCCGGCACTGCGCGTATCCGGGTCCGCCGGATCGAGCACCATTCCCTTGCCCCGGCGCAGCTCCAGCACGGCCTCTCGCGCGGCCGCGAGCGGTACCCGGTCACCCTCGGTGACAGCGAGCCGGCGCGCCAGCTCGGCGTACCTGATGGGGGCCGACAGCGGGTCGGCCGCGAGCCGCAACGTGACGCTGAGCACGACGTGCCGGCCCGTCGCGGCCGCCGGGTTGAGCGCCGCCCCGCGCCCTGCACTCGCGTGTCGCTTGAACATGCTGGTCCGGTAGCCGAACTCGCACTGCGCCGCGGTCAGCAGCACGACCTGATCGAGCAGCCGGTCGTAAGCGCGCACGCCGGTGATGGTCTGGGCGACCTCCTGGCCATAGGCGTTGACGTTCTGAATCGGAGTCGCCCCGGTCACGCCGGGAATGCCGGACAGGCACTCGATCCCCGACAGGCCCTCGGCCACCGACCACTGCACGAGCTCGTCCCAGTCCTGGCCCGCCCCGACCGTCAGCTCGACCGCGTCGGCGCGGCGTGCCACGCTGATCCCGCTGCTGGCTACCTGCACCACGACGCCGGGGAATCCCTCGTCGGCCACCACCAGGTTGCTGCCGCCGCCGAGAACCAGTACCGGCTCGCCCTCGGCGTCGGAGTCCCTGACCAGGGCGACCAGCTGATCGTCGCTGTCGGCGGCGGCGAACCGGGCGGCCGGACCGCCGAGGCGCAGTGTCGTGTAGTCCGCCAGCAGTACTTGCTCCGTGACGTCCACCAGGCAAAACCCCATTTAGACCGGAACGAGGCGGCACCGTGCCCGGCCTCGGCCGCCTGCCCGAGTCCGCCGAGCCGGGGAAAGCGGCAGGGCAAGTCAAGCATGCTGCCCGGACTTGCCCGGCCTGGACGTCGCGCCAGCCGGCCAGCGCGGACCCTCCCGGCTATCCGGGGGCCCGGGGTCTTACGCGTTGACCGCCACGGCCTCGAGCTCTTCCTCGGCTTCGCCCTCCGCGGCTTCCTCGGCGGCGGCGCGGCCTGGCAGGCAGCGCTCGTAGGCGGCGGACGTCTCGCGGCCGATTCGATCCCAGGAATACCGCGACCGGGCCCGATCGGCGGCGGCGATCCCGAAGGCGGTCAGGAGCGCGGGCGTAGCCAGCAGCCGCCGGAGCCGGTGCGCCAGCATGCCAGCGTGGTCGGGGGCGATGAGCAAGCCGGTCGTGCCGTCGATCACGGCATCGGCGTGCCCGCCCACCGCGGACACGATGACCGGCGTGCCGCAGGCCATCGCCTGAATCGCGGCGGTACCTGACGGCTCGTACGGCGCTGCGCTGATGACCACGTCAGCCGACCGCAGCAGTGCCGCCAGCCGCGCCGGGCCGAGTTCGCCCGCGAAGGTCAGCCGGCTGCGGACCTTCAGTTCCGTTGCCAGCTGGGCCAGCTCGCGGAACGGCCCGGTCCTCGGCAGCTGCCGGCCGCCGGGACCGCCGGCTATGACCAGCTCGGCCCCTGGCACCTGCGCCATCGCCCGGACAACCGCGCGCAGCCCCGGCGCCTGGTCCGATCCGGCCACGGCGACAAGCCGGACCTTGCCGGAGCGCGTCGCGCGCTTGCCGTCCGGCGTGAAGACGTCGGTGTCCACTCCGGCCGGGATCACCCTGATCGCGGGCCTGGGCACCGCCATCCTCGCCAGATCAGCGGCCTCGTCGGACGAGCTGGCCAGGACGGCGGCCGCCTTGCGGCCGATGAGGGTTTCGAGGCGCATCCGGCTGGCGCAGACGTTGATACCGCCGTGGCGGCGCTCCGCGGCGGCCAGGGAACCGAAGGTCTGCACGATCGGGATATCCGTGCCGCGGACGGCGCCGAGAGCGGCCAGGCCGCCGACCCAGCCAAACGCGTGTACGACATCCGGCCTGTTCACCTGCCACTGAGCGGCCAGACGGGCCGCCATCTCCGGCATGTGGCGGGCGGCCTGTTCCTCGCTCAGGTCCCTGGCGGGCCCGGCGGGCACGTGCTCAATGGAGACGCTGCGGCCGAGCACGGCGGTCTGCGGTGACGTCCCGTCGTTGCGAGCGTACAGAGTGACGCGGTGCCCCTGGCTGGCCAGTGCGCGAGCGAGGTAAGCGGGACGATCGCTGCGATCCGCGGTTGGCGCGAGGGGGTTGCGTGCCGTGATGAGCGCGATCCTCATCTGGATGCCTCCTGGTAGTCGTCGCTGTCGTCACCGCGCAACCACCAGGGGCTAAGAGTCCTGCAGACACAAGAAAGCACACCCTCTGTGCTTACGCCATGACGGCGTGAGGGCGTGCCTGCGTCATAGACATCGCTTTACGTTTGGTGCCCGGCCGGATCGGGCTCAAACCGGGGCGCCGGAAGTTTCTGGGCCCGGCCGGGTCCTCAGCTCGGCCCGGCCACCACTGGCGGCTCGACCAGTTGCTCACGGAGGTAGCCGATGGCCTCGGCCAGCAGCCTGGATACGTGCATCTGCGAGATGCCAAGCCGCGCGCCGATCTCGGACTGGGTCATGTTGCCGTAGAACCGCATCAACAGCATCTGCTGTTCCCGGTCCGGCAGCCCGCGCCAGTGCGTCCACACCGACTGCATGTCGATGACGTGCTCGAGCTGCGGGTCCTCAATTCCGATCAGGTCGCCCAGGCTTGCGGTCCCGTCCTCGCTCGCCAGCGGCGAGTCGAGCGACGCGGTGTGGAAGGCCAGGTCGGCCTGCCGCGCCTCGCGCACGTCGTCCTCGCTGATCTCCAGGCGGTCGGCCACCTCGGCATCGGTCGGCGTCCGGCGGAGCCCCGAGGTCAACTCGGCGCTCGCGTTCCTGATCTCCAGCCGGAGCTCTTGCAGCGACCGCTTCACATGCACGTGCCAGCGCTTGTCCCTGAAGTGGCGTTTGATCTCGCCGCTCACGCACGGCTGCGCGTAGCTGGCCAGGCTGGTCCCGACGGCCGGGTCGAAGTTGTTGATCGCCTTCAGCAGGCCGACGTAGCCAACCTGCATGAGCTCTTCCTGCTCGATGCTGTTGCGGTACCGCAGCACGCACGACCTGACGAGCGGCCGATAGCGGGTAACAAGAACCCCGCAGGCATCGTCGCGCAGGGCGGAGCCGCGCGGCATCGAGTGGACCATCGTCAGCAGGTCGGCGTCCGTGCAGTCCTGCAGCTCTTCTGACCGTTTCGGCGGGGCCGGGATGGGCACCTTCATGACTGCTCCTACGTGGCGGGAGGGGGTAGCCCGCCTGGGCGTCGGTATTCCCGTGGTGCGGGTCTCAAACATCTGGCCCTTGCGCCACATAGCCAGAGCCGGTCGGCTGGGGTCCAGGGCAGCACGTGAAGGCCCATGGAGCACATGTCGGTCAAGAATTCGAATACACTCCATAACCAGGTCTGAAGCGCCATTGCTTCGGACGCGATAGCGTTGTATGGAGGAGAACAAACCCGGCGGTAGCATTGCGGGGAGCAATATGCGGGCCCGGCTTTGCTATTGAGTTCGCCATGTCGGGGTATACCCGGCAACTCTGGCGGTCGCGGGTGCGTTTGATGTCGTAGGCGGGGAGCACGCACACACCCGTGAGGGCGTGTCGCGGGCCACAACAACTTTCGAGGAATCTGACGCAGATGCGCGCGAGGCAAGCGGGAACGCTGCCGGATAACGGTCCACCCCGGGCGGACCGGAGAGCGGCGAAATGCTAGAGCCGCAGAGCACGTTCCTGTTCGTCGTCCTGATCGTCGTCTTTGCCGCGTTGATGTGGTGGATGATCAGGACTCGGCGTGGTGTCCTGCGCGTGGTCGCAGCGTTCGTAGCCTTCCTCGTGGCCATGCAGTTCGGGGTCATGGCCGTCAACCGGTACTTCGACTACTACCAGACCTGGGGTGCGGCGTTCGCCGACCTCACAAATGCGCCGGCCAAGACGCAGTCGACCATCTCGGCTGCCACCTTTACCAAGGGGGCACTGGGCAAATCTCTGGCAGGCCAGATCGTCTACTCCGCGCTGGCGGAGCAGAACGGTGACGCCATCGAGACGAGGATTGCGGGACCGCTCAGCCACATCACCAGAACGGTCCTCATCTACCTGCCGCCGCAGTATTTCCAGCCCGCCTACCGCACCTACCGGTTCCCGGTCATCGAGTTGATCCACGGGCAGCCGGGCGAGCCCCAGGACTGGGTGAACGTCGTCGGCGTGCAGACGATACTCAGGAACCTGGTGAACGCCGGACAGGCTAAGCCGGCCGTCCTGGTCATGCCGGACGCGAACGGCGGCATCCGCATCTCCGAGCAGTGCCTCAACCAAGTCGACGGCCCGCAGGACATGACCTACCTCGGCATCGACCTGCCTAATGCGATCTACCGCGACATTCCCCGGGTTCAGCCTCCCGGTTCGGCCTGGGGAATCGCCGGATACTCCGAGGGCGGCTACTGCGCGGCCAACATGGGCCTGGCGCCGATGCTCAGGGGACGGTACGGTGCTGCCGCGTCACTGAGCGGCTACTACACGCCCGAGGACAATCAGGAGCCGAACGGGCAGTACATCAACCCGTTCGCCCACAACAGGAAGCTGGAGCTGCAGAACACCCCCGACTACGAGATCTTGCACCTGCCTCCGGGTGTGCCCCTCCCGGAGTTCTGGCTCGGGGCAGGCTCGGGCGACGCGCAGGATGTGGCGGCGGGCCGATACTTCCAGGAGGAGCTGCAGATCTACCAGGCAGGCGTGCCGCTGCACCTCGCCAACGGCGGGCACACGATGGGGGTCTGGCGGGCCCAGGTTCCGCCCATGCTCGAGTGGATGACCACGCTGCTTGAGCAGAACGCGATCAAGCTGGACCAGGTCACCCGGCTCGCCGCCCAGCATGGGTGCACCAACCGCGGAACACACCCGAAGAATGATCCCGGCGCGGATACGGCCAGCCCGAGTCCGAGTGGCACGACCCCAGCGGTCTGCCACCCGAAGCCGAATACCAGGGGCCAGAAGCCGGGGATCACGGTCAAGCGCCGGGGCGGGCCCAAGACCTGAGCTCGGGTCGGCCTGGACGCGGCCGGGCACCACCACCCTCACCTCGTTTAGCCGGCGACGTTCCAGGTACTTCTGGGCCGATCCAGGACCGGGTACCTGGCGGGCGCGAAGCCAGCCTCGCCAGGCGCCAGGGCCGGATCCGAAGGCGGTCACGGCGACCGCCACGTGACCCGGAGGACGGAAATGAGAATCCTAGGTGTCCTGATCGTGGTCTGGCTGGTCATCGGCCTTTTCGCGGGCCTGCAGCGGCACTACTACGACGGCAGCGTGAGCTGCGCCAGGGCGGGAACGATTGCGGCAACCGTCGTCGCCGGTCCGCTCAACTACGTCGGCGCCAACCCCAAGGTGCACTGCTCGATACCGCAGCCGAGCAGGTAGTCCGCAGACCGCTAGCGGGCAGGTGCAGCGGGACCGCACCCGCCCTCCGGCCGGCCGACGATGACCACTGGCTCCTGGGGAGAGAGACGAAGATGGCGCGAACACCTGAGGTACCGCACGTTGACATGCAAGTCATCAGCGACAATATGGCCGACGTCTACGAGGCGATAGCCACCATCGAGTACTCGGGCCGTGATCCGAGTCACGCGGCCATCGCCGACGCGACCGGCCTGCCCGCCCAGGTCCTGGACGAGAGCCTGGAAGCCATGACCCGGCTCGGCATGCTGACCACAGGCGACGGCGGCAAGGAGCGGGAGCCGGTGTACAGGCCAGCGAAGCGGGGCTGGAGCGCCCAGCCCGACCAGGCGCAAGGACAGAAGCTGTCCTGAGCTGCCCTGCGGCCGGCCAGGTCGGCGCGGCCCTACCAGCGGCGGCGCGCTGCTGATAGCACCCGCCAGCATGGCGGTCGTCCAGAGCTAACTTTCAGGTTGAACCGGGCTTGGTTTCACCTGCGTGATTGATGGTAGATGGCGGGAGCGCCGCAGGGAGGGGCGAAACAGGTGAGCCGGGATAGCCAGGTACGGATGACTCCGGAGCTTGCGGAACGGTTCGAGCGCGACGCGCTGCCGTACGAGGCACAGTTGCTGCGTGCGGCGCTGCAGCTGACCAAGCACCGTCAGGATGCCGAAGATCTCGTCCAGGAATCCATCGCCAGGGCATGCGCCGCGTTTCACCGATTCACCCCGGACACCAATGTCAGAGCGTGGCTGTATCGCATCTTGCTGAACACCTTCATAAATGGTTACAGAAAACGCCAGCGTGAACCACTTCTCAGCGTCCCCTCGGTCGAAGGGATAGCCATCGGCGACCGATCAGGTGTTGATGCGGCCTCGATGTCAGCCGAGGATTCCGTGCTGTCTAAGATTCCTGCCTACCGCCTGGTCACGGTGCTCCAGGACCTGCCGGCAGAGTTCCGCCAGGTCCTCTACCTCATTGACGTTGAAGGGTTTAGCTACCGCGAGACCGCGGCAATTATGAAGACGCCACTAGGAACCGTCATGTCCAGACTGCATCGGGCCAGAACCGCCCTGCGTGCAGGACTACTCAGCGATCCTGGGAATGGCATGTTTGAATCGCTCGAACAAGGGGAGCGAATGGGGACCTAACGTCAGGAGGATCCCCATGTCCAGCGCAACCACGGCGGTAATCATCGTGATCGTTATAGTCGCGATCGCGCTGATCATTGCCATCACGAGGACAGCACGGAGCATACGGCTGCAGCGGCCCTTCGGCCGTGAATACCTATTTCGCGATCGGAAAGTCCAGGGACCCCATCTGGTCCCGGCAGCCGGCCCGCGTATGCGTGAGGGCGGGGTGAACGCCGAGGCCGCCGGTGCACGCGCCGCGGACTGTGTGCGCGGTCAGGCCAAGCAGCACGCCGAGCGCGGCCAGGACTGTGATGATCTGCGCGAGGACGATTGCCCGCGGCACCGGTCCCCAGTTCCTCGGCGTCATGGCTCTGATGACCCGACGGACGGACAAGCAGCGCAGCCAGCCGAGGCGGATGCATGCAGCCGATAGTTCCTCGCGTCGCGGCCGCGTCTCATTCTTCGTAAGACGGGTGAATATCGCGTACATGGAAGCCAGGCGAGGCTCGCTCGCCTGCAGAGCGCCCTCGATGTCATCCAGGACCCGCTGCTGCCCCACAGGCAAACTCATCGCTGCTCCAAGCCGTTCCGTTGTCCGCCGGACGTTACCCCCGTGGACTTCAGCTACCCGCGTATGGCCTGGTAAACGCTTCATTGCAAACTCGGGCAAGCCCGTATGCAGGCACACAACTGTCCGCGTGTGCTGCTCCTCGACGTCGTGCTCCTCGATGGCGACGCTGCCGTAGCCAGTGCCGCGGGACCGCTGATCCGTGTCCGGGCCGTGGCCCGCAGCCACGGCTGGGCTTCAGGTACCGTTCCGAGCCGGGACCAATCGCGGACCGCTAGTTCGGCAACTCGACGAGGGTCAGGAAGAACTTATTGATCTGCCGGATTACTTCGTTGAAGCGGTCAAAATCCACTGGTTTGCTGATGTAGGCATTAGCGTGCAGGGCGTAGCTGCGCAGGATGTCCTCCTCCGCCTGCGACGTTGTCAGCACGACGACCGGAATCGAGAGCAGTTCGGCGTCAGACTTGACGTCCGCGAGTACTTCAAGCCCGTTGCGCCTCGGCAGGTTCAGGTCCAGGAGGATCAAGCCTGGCCGGGGCATGCTGGTGTACTCGCCTGCCTGGCGCAGAAACTGCATGGCCTGCTCGCCGTCGCCCACCACGTGCAGAGTGTTGCGAATCTGGTAGTGCTCAAACGCCTCCCTCGTCATCAGCACGTCACCAGGATCGTCCTCCACGAGCAGCACATCGGCGAGCTCCGGGCCACCACGGTCGGCCATCTCAGGTCGTCTCCTCGTCCTCGGGCGGTATCGGCAAGGTGAAGCAGAACGTGGCGCCCTCGCTGGTCGTGGTTTCCAGCCAAATCTTGCCGCCGTAATATTCAACAATCTTCCGGCACATCGCTAGTCCGATGCCAGTCCCCGAATAGCTGCTGCGGTCATGCAGGCGCTGGAAGATCACGAAGATCCGCTCGGCGTACTCGGGCTCGATCCCGATCCCGTTGTCCGCCACACAGAACTGCCAGAACGGGTCCGCTCTTTGCACCGAGACGGTGATGTGCGGCGGCCTTTCGCTGCGGAACTTGATCGCGTTGCCGAGAAGGTTCTGGAACAGGGAGGTAATCAGAGAGAACTCGGCCCGGACGACCGGGAGCTCGTCGGTCTCGATGACGCCGCCGGATTTCCGGATCTCAGCAGCGAGGTTGACGCGGGCCGCCGACAGTGCACTGGCACTCGAGATCAGCGCCGCCTCGCGGTCAACCCGCCCGACCCGGCTGAAGGCCAGCAGGTCATCAATCAGGACCTGCATCCTCTTGGCGCCGTCCACCGCGTACTCGATGTACTGGTCAGCCCTGGCATCCAGCTGGCCGATATACCGGCGCTGGAGCAGCTGGCAGAAGCTCGCGACCTTTCGCAGGGGCTCCTGCAGGTCATGGGAGGCGACGTAGGCGAACTGCTCGAGTTCGGAGTTCGACCTCTCGAGGTCGCGCGCCCTGGCCTGAAGCGCGGAGTTTGCCACCTGCACGGCCGAGAGCTCGCTGAGGATCCGCTCGCGCATCCGGTTGACATCCAGGGCGAGGTCGGCCGCCTCGCGCGGTCCAGCGGGCGTTACCTCGTGCCCGAAGTCTCCTGCTGCAACCTGCCGCGCCTCCCTGGCCAGCCTCGTCAGCGGGCCTATAGCAGTCGCCCGCAGGACAGTCCCGACAGCTCCGACAAGCAGCAGCAAGATCACGCCGATGACGATCAGCGTGATGTCGACCGTGTGGGCGGCCCCGTTCAGCGAAGCCTCGGCCTTGGCCCTGGCTGAGGCTATGGCCGTTTGCAGGGCGCCCAGGGGCGCACGCAGATCGTCGAAAAGGGCTTTGCCTGTCTGGACACTCGGGCTGGCTGGCGGCTTACCGGTGGCGGCCACCGAATCTATCGAGGGCACGGCATAGCTGGCGCGCCAGACACCGACCCTTGTTACCAGGAGCCCTAGGTCAGCCTTCGCGCCAACAACCGTGGCGGTGAGTCCTCGCAGCGCACTGACCTGCTGATTCTGCTCGGCTAGGCCCGAGTAGTAGGGCGCCAGGAAAGGCGTCTGCCCGCCGCTGAGCAGGTAGCCGCGCACCCCGCTCTCCTGGTTGACCAGTGCGTAGCCCAGTTCCTGACTCGATAGCGCGGCCGGGTCGAGGACGTTGTCCACCCGCGAGCGGTCCGAGCCGAGGTCGGCCAGCGAGGTGCCGACGACCGCGATCGCAATCAGTGAGAAGAGCATCATCACCACGATGGTCGCGCCCGTGATGCGGGCAAGCGGCCAGCGGCTGGCGGCAGCCTCGGCCGCCGCGGCGAAACGCCGGGCAGAGTCACCGGCGGGCCTCGTGCTCGCGGTGGATCCGGGCACACGAGTCCGAGGAGCCGGCGATCGCTGGCCGTCGCCGGCGTCGCTCGACGTGCTCATGTTGCCGTGCCGTCCCTGGGCAGCGAGCAGCTAATAGCCAGCACGGCCAGATCGTCGTCGAGGTCCCCGCCATTCAGCTCGCGCACCTGGGTGATAACCGAATCGATGATCTGCTCGGTATCCTGACCGTCCTGACTCACGCCTCCGGCGCCCTGCATGCGGGCCTTCTCGATCAGCTTGATCAGGCCTTCGCTGCCCAGCCGCTCAGGGCCGCTGCCAATCTTCCCCTCGATGAGCCCGTCGGTGTACATCAGCACCGACCATATGGCGCCGAGCTCGACGTCGGCGCCGGGCCAAGCGGACAGCGTGCTGATTCCTGGCGGCAGGCTTACCGGCGCCCGGAGTTCCGCCACCGCGTCCGGGGTGACCAGGATGGGCTGCGGGTGCCCGGCCAGGTACAGGCGGCCACGGGTTCGCTCGGGCGCCACCGACAGCATGGACAGTGTCACGAACAGGCGCTCGTTCTGTCGTTCGTGCTCGAGCACCTGCCCGACCGCGGACATGATCTCATCCACCGGGCGGCCGGCCAGCACCATCGTGCGCCAGGCCACGCGCAGGCAGACCCCGAGGGCGGCCTCGTCCGGCCCGCGGCCACAGACATCCCCGACGAGGGCGTGGACCCAGCCATCGGCCGACTCGACGACGTCGTAGAAGTCACCGCCGAGGAGCCGCTGCTGGCCGCCGGCCCGATAGCGGGCGCTTACCGCGAGCCGCTGATCGGAAAGAACCGGCGAGGGCAGCAGACCACGTTCCAGGCGGGCGTTCTCCGCGGCATACAGCCTCGCCTCGGCGAGCTGGCGCTGCGTCTCCTCCGCTCGCCGCCGCTCGACCGCGTAGCGGACGACCCGTTGGAGCAGGAGTCCGTCTACCTGACCCTTGACCAGGTAATCCTGGGCTCCGGCCCGGACGGCCTCCTCGCCCATGTGCTCATCGGCAAATCCGGTCAGCACCACCACGGCCAGGGCCGGCGCCACCTCGCGAAGCCAGCTCACAGCCCGCAGGCCGCGCGAGTCCGGCAACTCCAGGTCAAGCAGCACGCAGGTCACCCCGGCCAGTTCAGCTTCGGCGTCGGCGAGGGAGCGGGCCCGACGCAGCGCGAACGGAGACCCGGCATCGAGCAAGAGCTCGTCTACGAGGAGCGCGTCGCCATCGTCGTCCTCAATCAGCAGGACGCGCATGCGGTCGGCCGGCAGCGCCGCGCCAACCGGACTTATGCCTTCTGCTACCATCTCGCCCGCTCGTCAGCCTTCATGGCAGGTGTCGACAATGATCGAGGTCCGAGCCAGCATAGGCGGACCGGGCGCCACTCACACAGCCCACTCTCAAAAGCCCCAGTGCCGGACCCCGCCCGGCCAGCACCCGATTCCCCCGGAACAGTCAAGTGCGGCCGATTGCTCGCGGTCAAGACGATCACCAGCCGCTCCGGCCGCGCGGATGGAGCGGATGGAGGAGTACCGCAGGACCTCAGCGGCAGGAAGGCTAGCTCAGGTCGCCGTGAAGAGACGAGTCATACTGCGGCTCGCCGGAGTCTGTACCGGCCCGGTCGATGGCCTCGAGGAGCATCTTCACCGCTCCTGGCATCTCGACCAGGGCATCGCGGAGGTTCGCGAGTTCCTGCTCGCCTTCCGGGTGATGGTTCGCCGCCGCCTCGGCGGACTCGTACGTCTCCAGACGGTCACGGGCCGTCTGGACCTCTGAGGAGACGAGCAGCTCCTCGAGCACACTGTCAGCCATGCTGGCTCCAATCCTCGTTAACTGTCAGGGATGCACTCCGGGCGGCAGGTGCGCCCGGGCCGGATCCCGCCAGTCTCAACCGGCAGCCATACCCGGTGACTCTCCGACTAGGCGCTGCGTGCCGCCCGGAACCGGGCGGCACGCAGCGTGATCCGGCGTGCTCAGTAGGTGCAGCTACCAGTAGTGCCTGCGCGGCCCGATCATCCGTCCTGCAGACCCAAGCAGCGCCAGGATCAGGCCGATCAGCAGCAGGATGATGCCGACCGTCCAGAGAAAGGCCACCTTGATCACGAAGCCAATGACGAGCAGGATGATGCCGAGAATGATCATCGGAACTCCCATTTCCATTTCGGGGGCCGATGGTCACTACCTCGTCAGGAGCAATGCAAACGTCCGCCGTCAGTCATGCGGCTCGAGATGGAAGGTTCGCTCCTGCGTCTTAGCCCGCTAGGACGCAGGAGCGAAGGTCGGAGCCCGGTCGGCGAGCGCGTCCTCCAGGTTCGCGTAGACCTTCAAGATCTTGCCGACTCCCGTGACGTTGAGGATCCGGAGCACAGCCGAAGTGCCCGCGACGAGGCGAAGCTCGCCGCCCTGCTCCTGCGCGCGCCGTAGCGCACGGACGAGCACGTTGAGCCCGCTTGAGTCGCAGTATTCGGTCGAGCTGAGGTCCGCGACAATCATCGGGTGGCCCGCGGCGGACTGCAGCGCCGACCTGAACTCAGCGGCGTTGCTGATGTCTATCTCTTCAGGCGCGGAGACAACCGCCACGCCGCCGATGATTCGCACCCCGAATGGCTGCCCAGCCATAACGCTCACCACCCATGCTTCCCGACCACCATGGCCGCGTTACCCGGCGGGCCGTGATGTGAGCGCCAGTTAGCGACATGGCTGTCTCAACACCCGATGGCTCGACAAACCCGACATTTGAATGGTAGCGCTGCCGGTCTGGCGCGGCCTAGCTAACTGGGGCGCCTGGATGCCAGCTCCTTCCGACCCGGCAAGGTGCCTGCGCATGTCGCCGGCGGCTGGGTGTTCCTCGCGGAGGGCGTACTCATGCTCCCAGTTCCATGTGCAGCCGGAACGTGGTACCTGAGGCATTTGTTCGCATCTCGACCAGGTCGCAAACCTGATGTACGACCCACAGGCCATGGCCGCGGCCGGCCTCGGGTGCCGGGTACAGCCGACCCGCCAGCACATCGCCGATATGGCCGCCGTCTCGCACTTCGCAGATCACCTCGCTGCCGGATCCCCACACGCGCACGCTCCCGGCGCCATCGGTATGGCGGAGGGTGTTGGCGGCCAGTTCGCCGACGGCAATGACCAAGTCGGCGATCCTCGGCTCCCGCAGGCCCTCGGCCCTTGCCCGGTCCCGCGCGAATTCTCGCGCTGATCCCGGCTCATCGCGATAGACCAGAACCGCAGCGCCGGCCGGCGGGTCAGGCAGCGGATCGTCGGGCTCTCCGACGCCAAGGCCCGCGAAGGAGCCGTTCGGCCGAACCCGGCCGGCCTGCAGGAGCGCGGGGTGGTTCCGCTCGGCCTCGGCCAGCACCGCCGGCGCGAGCGCCGCGGCGTCATAGGGGCAGAGTGCTTTCACCGGCTGGCCGGAGAAGGCGACATTGACCAGCACCTCATGCCGCGCCACCTCCCGCCACTCGGCCGCGGTACGTGAGCGCCAGCCAGGCTCGCCGACATAGCGAACCCCCTGGCCACCATGAGCCTGCGCGAAGGCGTGCATGGCGGAGAGTATCCGGCCAGGATTGCGGCCGACCGTGGCGATGTCCGCGAAGGTCACGCCCGAGGCGTACACGCCGAGTTCCTCCCTGAGCAGTAGGGCCCTCGGCCTGGGAACTGCCACCATGACCGCCTCATCCACTGCGAGCCCCGCGCGGATGAACTGGCCGGCTTGCTGCGCGTACTGGCTGGCCGTCCGGTAAAAGAGCGCCATGTGAGCGAAAGACGCCAGGACTGGGCCGTTCACCACGGCTGGCCTGCCGCCTGCCTCTGATTCGACCGCGATCCGAGGGCCGGCGCCACGGCGGCTGAAACCGCCCCTCGGGTCCATATCGGCCAGCCTACGCCGGGCCTGGTCTGAGCCCGCGCGCCTCGCGGCGCAGCTGCACGGAGCGCTGAAGGCAGTCCTGGCTGTTCGGCACTGGGGACCTCAAACATCGGCGGCTGACGCGACCCGTAAGTCGCGAATATCCTGAGGCCGGGCGGGAAGGGGCCGGCGATGCGATTTAGCGGGAACGAAGCGTGACCGCCACGAAGCTTGAGCCGCGGGGCCGGCGTCGGCCTCGGAGCGAGCACAAGCAGGTTCGCCGTGACCGCTGAGCCCGTATTCACCTCCAGGCTGACCGGACGCCGACTGCTCGACGCCGAGGGCATGGTGATCGGCCGCATCAACGACGTCGTGATCCTGCAGGCAGCTGGGTCCGACCCGCCGCGTGCGCTCGGGTTCGTGGTCGCGGTCCAGCGTCGGCAGATCTTCGTCAGCCTGGGCCGGATCGCTGAAATGAGCGTGGACGGGATCTCGCTGGACGGCAGTAGCGTCGACCTCGGTCACTTCCGCCAGCGCACCGGCGAATTGCTGGCATCGCAGTTGTATGACAAACCGGCGGGCGCCGGAGTGATCCTCGATATCGGGATCACGCCGTCGGCCAGCGGGCGCGGCTGGGAGGTCTCCATGCTGGCCGTGGGGCAGCGGCGTGGCCTGCTCAGGCAGCCCGCGACGATCGTGCCATGGGACAAGTACCGGGACCTGTTCGACGCCGGTGGCGGCGACGAGCAGATCGTCAGCCTGCGGGACATGCACCCCACGGATCTGGCCGGGGCGGTCGAGGTGATGCCGCCGGCTAGGCGTCGCCAGCTCGCCGATGCGCTGCAGGACGAGGAACTCGCCGACGTGTTGCAGGAGATGCCGGAGGAGGACCAGATCGGGTTCCTGGCCGGGCTCGGCCCTGACCGCATCGCCGACATCATCGAGGAGATGGAGCCCGACGACGCCGCCGACCTCCTCGCCGAGATGCCGGCCGGGCAGCGTGACCAGCTGCTCTCGGACATGCAGCCGGGCCGGGCCGCGGACCTCCGGCGGCTGCTGACTTACTCCGCCGCGACGGCAGGCGGCCTCATGACCTCGCAACCGCTGATCGTCACGCCTGACCTGAGCGTGGCCGAGGTCTTGGCACGGATCCGGCTGCCGACCAACAGCGTCACCGAGGCGGCGCAGGTCTACGTGTGCGAGCCCCCGGCCATCACTCCCACTGGCCGGTTCCTGGGCTCGGTCGGCTTTCAGCGCTTGCTGCGAGAGGCTCCGTCGGTTCTGGTTGGCCAGTGCATCGAGGAGAACAGTTTCATCCGGCCGGAGTTGCCGGAGCAGGCGGTGGCGACCCGGATGGCCGCCTACAACTTGATCAGCATCGCGGTCTGCGACGACGCCGGTCGCTTGGTCGGCGCGGTCACCGTAGATGATGTCCTGGACCGGCTTCTGGGAGCCGACTGGCGGAGGCGAGTGCCATGAGAGTCCTGTCGGCAATGCGCCGCGACGGCGAGCAGTCAGAGCTCGCCGTCCCCCGCGGAACTCCTCTTGTCGGGGCCAGGTACGACGCGGACGCGTTCGGTCGCATGTCGGAGGGCATCGCCAGGTTCATGGGCACCGGCCGCTTCCTGGCCGCGCAGACGGTGATCGTGGCAGGCTGGATCGCTCTTAACACTCTCGGATTCCTCCATCATTGGGATCCATATCCATTTATCTTGCTAAACCTGGCGTTTTCGCTGCAGGCGGCATATGCCGCTCCGCTGATCCTGCTCGCCCAGAACCGCCAGGACGACCGTGACCGGGCGACCGTCGAGCGCGACCGCGAGGTCGCGGCCAGGATCCAGCAGGACACCGAGTTTCTCGCCAGAGAGCTGGCGGGCATCCGGCTGACGCTGGCCGACGTGGTGACGACCGAGGACCTGACCGACCGGCTCGATCGGATCGAGAAGCTGATCGCGAACCAGTCAGGCTGACTAGGGCGACGACGAGGTTCCGCTCGACGAAGACGCAGGAGTGGGAGTCGGCGATGCTGGCGTCGGAGTCGGCGTAGGCGTCGAGGGCGATGGCGTAGGCGTCGGGGTTGGGCTCGTTGGCGTGAGAGTCGGCGAGACACTCGGGCTGACGCTGTGGCGGGGCGACGGGCTCGGGCTGGGCGAGGAATTGTGCTGCGCCGCGGCCGGCTCCACCAGCGCCGGCGTCTGCACGTTGTGCGGGCTGGGCGCCAGCAGCAGGACGACGGCACCGGCCACGACCCCGACGACGGCCAGGACTCCGCCGGCGGCGGCCGTGCGGACGAGCGTGGTCCGGTGCGTGGAACGCCTCCACTCAGTGGTCCGCCGCTCACGCAGCTCCGGCGGCAGCGCTGCGCGCTGAGCGGCCCAGCTGTTGACCGGGGCCGCGGCCATGCCGACCGTCGGGAAGAGCAGCAGGCCGGCCAGCAGCGGGCCGGCCAGCTCGGTGGGCCGGGTCAGCGCGGCCGCGATGCCCAGGATCCCGAGCAGGGCCAGGGTGGACTCGGCCCAATTCGCGCGCAACGCCTCCCACCACCGTTGCCGCTCGCTTGTCTTGGGCGTGCGCGGGGAACGCTGCCTTCTTGGCAAACAGCGCGAGCACCGATGCCCTGGCCACGACCAGTGATGTTGACTGCCAGATCAGGAATGCGCCAAGCGCATCGCGCCAGGACGCGCCGGTGCCGCGGCGCAGCAGCGCGACCGCGCGGACCAGGCCGAGCAGCACGAGCACCGGCACGGTGGCGACCAGGAACGCCGTGAGCTTGCGGAACAACTCGCCGCCGCCGGTCGCGAGGTTGATCGCGCCGGCTAGCAGGAACACCAGGAACAGCAGCCCAAGCAGGTCGCCGTACCACTGCAGCGCACCCGACAGGTAAGCCCAGCGCTGCCCGGTGCTCAGCCGGTTCTCCTTGGTCTCACGGCCGGGCAGCATCGACCGCCAGTGCATGCGCAAGATCTGAACGCCGCCGAAGCACCAGCGGTAGCGCTGGCCCTTGAGCGCCTCGAAGGTCAGCGGCATGATGCCCTTGCCCCAGGACTGGTCGACGTGCAGTCCCGACCAGCCCGCGCGCAGCAGCCGCAGCGAAAGCTCGGCGTCTTCGGTGATGCACCACTCGTTCCAGCCGCCGAGTTGCTCGAGGGCAACCCGCCTGATCAGTCCCATCGTCCCGGCAAATATCGCGCCGTCCCGCTCGTTGCGCGACGGCTGGGATACCGC
>JASIBJ010000374.1 GCA_030045215.1 Streptosporangiaceae bacterium
CGATGACCTTGAACAGCAGGTCGATGCCGGGCTGGTGGTACACGCACGTATCGAAGAACACGTTCTTCATCACGTGCTCGGCCAGCGAGGGCTTGCCCATCATGTCAGCGAGCCCGCGGTAGCGGCCCCAGTGATACGGCACCGCCCCGCCGCCGTGGGGGATCACCAGCCGCAGCTCAGGGAAGTCGGCGAACAGGTCGCCCTGGATGAGCTGCATGAAGGCCGTGGTGTCGGCGTTGATGTAGTGCGCGCCGGTGAAATGGAAGTTCGGGTTACAGCTGCTTGAGACGTGCACCATCGCGGGCACGTCCAGCTCGATCATTTTCTCGAACAGCGGGTACCAGTACCGGTCGGTCAGAGCCGGGCCGGTCCACATCCCGCCGCTCGGGTCCGGGTTCAGGTTGCAGCCGATGAAGCCCAGCTCAAGCACGCAGCGTTCGAGCTCGGCCACCGACGACTTCACCGGCGCGCCCGGTGACTGCGGAAGCTGGCAGACGCCCGCGAACGAGTCGGGGAACAGGCTGACGACGCGGGCGATGAGGTCGTTGCAGGCTCGGGACCACTCGACGCTGACATGCTCGTCGCCCTCGTGGTGGCCCATGGCGGATGCCCTCGGCGAAAAGATTGTCATGTCCGCCCCGCGTTGGTGCAGCAGCCGGAGCTGATTCTGCTCGATCGACTCGCGGATCGCATCGTCGGAGATGTGCGGATAGTCCGGCGCGCGGCCGCCCGCCGCGAAGGCCGCGAGCTGGTCCTTGCGCCACTGGTTGTGCTGCGGGGGAGCGGTCGTGTAATGCCCGTGGCAGTCGATGATCACAGCGACGGTCCCTGACTCCATACCGAAGACGGCACCATGACCTCGCCACGCATGAGCAGCCGCGCGGTGCGCAGCAGTGCCGACCTTCGCACGTTGATCGCGTCGTCGCGCACCTCGACCTCCAGCGTGACGGTGAAGAAGCCGGTCGGATGCTCGACCTCGACGTCGACCGACCCGTCGGAGGGCGGCCCGGCCAGGTCCGCGACCGCCTGGGCGACGGATCCGGGAAGCACGCACGCGGTAGCGACCGACACCGCACCGAAGACCCCGATCGCCTCGTGCACGCGATGCGGGATGAACGTCCGCGTGGACACGGCACCGCCGTGCGCCGGCGGCGAGAGCAGGCTCATCTTCGGCACCGTGCTGTTCGCGACGTCGCCGAGGTTCATCATCGGCCCGGCGGCCAGCCGGATCGCCTCCACCTGCTTGGTCAGCGACGCATTCCTCTCAAGCTCGGCGGGTGATTCCTGGCCAGAAAGCCCGAAGTCGGAGGCCGTCAGGCACACGACCGGCATGCCGTTATCGATGCACGTCACCCGCACGCCCTCGATGACGTCCACCACCTGGCCGGTCGGCAGCAGCGCGCCGCAGGAGGACCCGGCCGTGTCGGCGAACTCGATGGTAACCGGCGCATGGGTGCCGGGCACGCCGTCGATCCTGGCCGCGCCGTCATAACGGACCAGCCCGTCGGGAGTCTGCACCGAGGCGATGGCGAGGGTCTGGGTGTTCTGCATCCAGATCCGGACCGGGGTCACGCCGTCGTGAGCGGTGACGAGCCCTCGCTCGATCGCGAACGGCCCGACGGCGGCCAGCATGTTGCCGCAGTTCTGGCTGTCAGACACCTCGGCCCGGTCGGGCCAGACCTGCAGGAACAGGTATTCGACGTCTGCGTTCTCGCGCGGAGACTGGCTCACGACCGCGACCTTCGAGGTGAGCGGATGACTACCACCCATGCCGTCGATCTCCCGCGGGTCGGGTGAGCCCATCGCGGCCAGCAGCACCGCATCACGTTCCGCCCGCTCGCCCGGCAGGTCATCGGCGAGGAAGACCAGGCCCTTCGATGTCCCGCCGCGCATGGCCGAGCAGGAGATGGCGGTCTGGGTCATGGCGAGTCCGCGTAGTCGACGTACCGCAGTCCCTTATCGGCGAGCCTGCCCCGCATGTCGTAGAGGTCTAGGCCGAGTTCGCCCTCGGCCAGCCGCTTGCGCTTGGCCGCCTCGCTGGCCAGCCTGGCCACGGCGGCCTCGAGCACGGTTTCGGCCTGCTCGCGCCGAACGACGACGACGCCGTCATCGTCGGCCACGATCACATCACCGGGCCGCACAGGCGCTCCGCCACATACGACGGGGGTCTGAACGTTACCTGGCGTCTCCTTCACCGTGCCCTGCGCGAAGATCGCCCGCGACCAGACCGGAAAACCCATCTCGGTCAGGGACGCAACGTCGCGGACGCCGCCATCGACGACGACGCCCCTGACGCCGTGCGCGCGCAGGCTTTCGGCCAGCAGGTCACCCAGGTAACCGTCGTCGCACGGGCTGGTGGTGGCGACCACGAGGACGTCGCCCGGCTTCGCCTGCTCCACCGCCACATGGATCGACCAGTTGTCGCCCGGCGCGACTTCGCAGGTCAGCGCGTTACCGGCCGCCAGGATGGGCCGGAAGATCGGGCGGATGTCGCTGCGGAGCAGCCCGGTGCGTCCCTGTGCCTCGTGCACCGTGGCTACCCCTGCGCGCCCGAGGCCCTCAATGATTTCGAGGTCGGTCCGAGGTGTATTCCGTACAACCATCGGCACGTGCGTGCTCCTCTCGGTGGGTGCTGACCTGAATGTGAGCTTAGTGAGACGCGCCCGGACGGCCACCGCCGGTTTCCGGGTGGTGGCAGCCACGCCCCGCGGCGTGGGTTGCTGCCGGTTTTCTCAAGCGTCTCGTGTGGGCCGGAGAGCATGAGGGCGGGAACGAAGCCGGGCCGTCGCGAGCGCCCACTCACAAGCTGGGGCCACCCGCGCCAGGCAGGCTGGAGGGGACGACGCCGCCGGTGTCGGAGGCCACAACTCGCCCGGCGGGAACCTTGTCGGCCCGCACAGATTCCGCTGGGGAGGCGTCGCAGATATTGACACGGTATGTAGGGCTTTCTAGCTTGAAGCTGCCCGTTCTGGCCAGCCGCGTAGGCGCTATCGGCCCCGGCTGACGCCGTGGCCGGCTTCTCGTGCTCGCCAAGACCCAGGGAGCGCGCTTGGCGGAGATCGTGATCGGCATCGCCACCTCGCACACGCCGCAGCTGAGCTCCGGCGTGAACATGTGGCCTGATCACGCCGAGCGCGACCGCCGCAATCCGCGCCTGCTCGGCGCCGACGCGGAGTACCACAGCTACGACGAGCTGGTGGCGCTGGCCGGGCCGGGCATTGAGGCCGAGCTCGATCCCTCCGTCTGGGAGGCCAAGTACGACCGCTGCCAGCAGGCGATCGCGACGCTGGCCGAGCGGCTCGGCCGGGAGCAGCCCGACGTGGCCGTCATCGTCGGCGACGATCAGCGCGAGCTGTTCCTCGACGACGGCATCCCGGCGTTCGCCTTGTTCGCAGGCGGCGAACTGGCGGATATACCGCCCGGCGGCGAGGCGCTCGAGCGCATGCCGGCCGGGATCCGTGCCGCCGCCTGGGCCGTCCACGCCGGTGAGCCGCAGCGGCATCCGGTCGCCGCGGACCTCAGCGAGCACCTCGCATCCGAACTCACCGGCGCCGACTTCGACCTCACCCTGTTCAGGGAGCAGCATCCCGGCCGGAGCCTCGGGCACGCGTTCACCTTTCCGCGGTACCGGCTCGGGCTGCCGGCCACCACCCCGATCGTGCCGGTGTTCGTCAATACCTACTACCCGCCGAACGTGCCCTCGGCCGCGCGCTGCCATGGGCTCGGCCGGGCGCTACGCCACGCAGTGGAGGGCTGGCCGCAACCCGCGCGCGTGGCGGTCATCGCCTCGGGCGGCCTGAGCCACTTCGTTGTCGACGAGGGCCTGGATCACCGAGTTCTCTCCGCGATCACCTGCGGTGGCGCGGATGACCTGCGCTCACTCCCGCGGGCGCAGATGCGCTCGGGCAACTCCGAGATCCTGAACTGGGTAGCGGCCGCCGGGGCGCTGGACGGCCTGAGCGCGACGGTCGTTGATTACGTCCCCGGATACCGCAGTCCGGCGGGCACCGGGGCCGGGATGGCCTTTGCGTACTGGGAATAGCAGCCCGATCAGCCTCCGGAGGGAGAACCGTGTACCACGACATCCGGGTGTTCGATGTCCACGGCCACGTGTCGGTGCCGTTCGCCGCGAACTCGCTCGCCGTGCTCATGATGGGCTCGAACACCCCGATGCCCAGCCCGATCGGCCAGCCAGCGGCCGGGCCGGCCCGGGTCACCGTGGCGGACTTCCGGGCGGCGGCCGAGGAGCACGTCAATTACCTGGACGAGCGGCAGATCGACGTCCAGCTCATCGGCCCGCGGCCGTTCCTGACCCTGGGCTGGATGGAGCCGCATCTGCTGCCCGCCTGGACCCGGTACGTGAACGACATGATCCGTCAGCAGTGCTCGTTCTTTCCTGACCGGTTCCTCGGTGCCTGCCAGCTGCCGCAACTCAGCGACGCTCCTGACCTGTCCGGCTGCATCGGCGAGCTCGACCGGTGCGTGACCGAGTTCGGGTTCGCGGCGGCCTACGTATCGCCGGACCCGGCCGGCCGGCGCACGACTCCTGGCATGCACGAGCCGTACTGGTACCCGCTCTACGAGCGCTGCCAGGAACTGGACATCCCGATCATCGTGCACGGCACCAACTCACTGGACCCTCGGTACCGAGTCGTCCCGCATAACTACCAGCTCGGCTTCGTGACCGAGCAATACCTGGCCGGGCAGTTCCTCAGCCACGGTGACGTATTCGAGCGGTTCCCGGGCCTGCGGGTGATCATCTGCCACTGCGGCGGGGCGCTGGACCGGTTCATCCCGTCCGACCACCACCTAGCCCAGAAGGACCTGAGCAGCAACCTGTTCTACGACACGTGCGCATACGACCTGATCTTCCTGGAGGCCGCGATCAGGCAGCGGGGCCCGGCCCGGATGCTGTTCGGCACCGAAGCTCCCGGATCTGGCCGCGCCATCCGGCCGGAAACCGGTCGTACCTGCGATGACCTGGTCCCGGTCATCGGCGGTCTCGCCTTCCTGTCCGAGGAGGACAAGAAGAAGATCTTCCACGAGAACCCGCTTCGCGTCGTTCCCGGCTTTGCCGGGCTCGCTCGCTGATGCCGGGGGAGCGGGCGGTGCGCGAGGAGCCACGGGCGGAGGCGGTAGGCAGCCTGCTGCGGTCGCCTGAGGTAGTCCGGGCCGCAGCCGCCCCGGCCGGCGATGCCGGCGCGGCCCGGGTCCTGGACGCGGCAGTGCTCGAGGCCGTGCGACTGCAGGAGGATGCGGGGCTCGACGTCATCACCGACGGTGAGGTGCGGCGCACCTCGTGGGCCCAGACGCCGCGCTTCGTTGCCTGCTTCGAGGCCACGCCGGGCCGGGGCCAGCTGAACTGGCGAGGCGGGACCGCGCCGAGCGGGCCCACATCAGGGGGGTACCCGGCCGTCGTGCGGCCGGTCCGTGACGCGGCGCGAACCGGCAGCATGACCGGCGAGTACGAGTTCCTGGCCCGGCACACGCGGCGGCGGACAAAGTTCACGATGGCAGCGCCGAGCTATCACCGCAGGTACTGGTCACCGGAGCACTCGATCGGTGCGTACGCCGATTGCGAAGAGTTCCTCACCGACATCCGCAATTACCAGCGCGGCGTCGTCGCCGACCTGATCGCGCTGGGCTGCGACTACATCCAGCTCGACGCCCCCAACTACGGCTCGCTCTGTGATCAGGACACGCGGGCCCAGATGCGGGCCAGCGGCCGCGACCCGGATGCCGAGACAATTTTCGACGCCGAGCTCGACAGCTCGCTCTTCGCCGGCATCGACGGCATCACCACGGCGCTGCACATCTGTCGCGGCAACGGCCCCGGCGGGATGTGGCACTCGGTCGGCGGCTACGGCGCGATCTCCCGCCTGCTGTTCCCCCGCCTCGACTTTGACCGGCTGCTGCTGGAGTACGACTCCGACCGGGCCGGTTCGTTCGAACCGCTAGCCGGCGTCCGGCCGGGAACGGTCGTCGTGCTCGGCCTGCTCACCACGAAGTCCGACCAGCTCGACGACAGAACGGCGATCGAGGCACGGATCGGCGAGGCCGCCCGGCTCAAGCCGCTGGCCGAACTCGCGCTGAGCACCCAGTGCGGGTTCGCGTCGGTTCCGGTCGGCAATCCGGTGTCGGCCCGAGGCCAGCGGGCCAAGCTCGGACTCGTGGCCAGGATCGCCAAGGACGTGTGGCCAGGCTGAGCAGACCCTAGGCCGGACCGCGGAGCTGCGGCCCGGAGAAGCGGTGACCACGGCCGCGTGCGCTTGAGCCTTCAGCCCACGGGGCGCTCCCGCTTAGACAGGAAGTTAGCTATTTGCCATACTAGCTAGGTGACGAATGCCGAGCTGCCCATCGACGTGGAGCTGGTGAAGGCGCTGGCCAGCGACAAGCGGCTGCTGATCCTGGAATGGCTGCGCGACCCCGAAGCGCATTTCCCGGCCCAGCGCGACGGTGATCTGGTGCGCGACGGGGTGTGCTCGCTGTTCATCGCGGACAAGCTCGGGGTGAGCCAGCC
>JASIBJ010000375.1 GCA_030045215.1 Streptosporangiaceae bacterium
TGATCTCACCGGAGGTGGTGATCTGGCCCTGCACCACAGGCGAGGACTGGATCTGGCCGTCGAGAACGACCGCGAGCTGGGCCAGGAAGTAATCGGCCGTACCTGGCGTGCCGCTGTTCGGGTAGTAGTCGGTGGCCATCGTGTTGGTGAGGGTGCCAAGGCGGCTGGCTGGCCCCGACTTCACGTCGAAGTCGACCTGGTAACCGGCCCCGCTCGTGTTCGCCTGGGCGCCCACCGACGTCAGGTCGGTGCCCTGGATCACCGGCGCGGCCATCGCGTACTTCCAGAGCACGCCGTCAAAGCTGTAGCAGGCCACCGCCTGCTGGTTCGGGCGATTCCAGCCGCTTGGGTTCAGGCCGTAGATCTGGGAGATCCAATTTCTATTCGAGCAGTTCAGCTTGTTGAAGTCGGCGATGGTGCTCGACTGGAGCGCGCCCAGGTCGCCCGCGCCGTCTGCGGTGGTTGACAGCTTCTTGCTCGTCGAGGTGCTTGAGCTGGCGCTGGCACTTGGCGTCGGCGTCGCGGAGGCCTTGGGCGTCGCGGAGGCCTTGGGCGTGGCCGACGAGCTGGCCTTACCGGTTAGCAGGCTGGCCGCGGCGGCCTGGCCGGAGCCGCCGGTCGACGGCGACGGGGTCGCCTTCGGGCTGGAGGACGTCTTGGGCGTCGAGGAGGCCTTGGGGCTGGACGAGGCCTTTGCGCTCGACGACGGCGACGGGGACGGGCTCGCCGACGACGCGGCTCCGGTCGTGTTCGGCGCGCCGTACAGGACCTGCCGGAACGAAAGCTGGGCCGTGGTGCCGACCAGGTTCGCGACTTGCTCGGCGTTCTCGTGGGGGACGGACACCACGATCTCATTGGAGCCCTGCTGGACCACCGAGGCACCGACGAAGCCGGATGAGTCGATCCGGTCGTTCATGATCTGCCGCGCCTTGGCCATCGCGCCCTGGCTGATGGTGCCGTGACCGGTCGGCTGGTAGGCCTGCAGGGTGATCTGCGTACCCCAGGAGAGGTCCAGGCCTAGGCCGACCTTAAAGCTCTTATGCCAGTGGCTGGGGCTGGCGATGTTCGCGCCCAGAACCGCGACCAGCATCACGATGAGCAAGGCGGCCAGGGTGGCGAGCAGCCGCCCCGGCCGGGAGGTTGTCGTGCTTGGTGGAGGCACCGGTGGTCCGTCTTTCGCTCGTTAGCGTGGGCCGCTGCTAGAAGGTGGAGTCTCCGTGATCGTCCTTCGTAGCGCCGACCGTCGAGTCCTGGTCGGATGACCCCGGACCCGTTGGCTTCAAGCCGTCGGCCTCGTCATCGGGCACGACGTTCATGATGGCGCGCCGCATCATCTTGATCCGGACGCCAGGAGCGAACTCCACCAGTACGTTATCGTCATCGCCGTCGACGATGGTTCCGTACATGCCGGCGGTCGTGCGCACGCGCGCACCGTTGCCTACCTGCCGCTGGGTCTGCTGGGCCTGCCGCTGCCGGTTTCGCTGCGGCCTGATCATGACGAAGTACATGATGCCGAAGATCACCAGGATGATCAGCAGGAATGAGTAGTCGGACGAGCCCGTTGTCTTGCTCGCGGCCGCGAGAATCTGTGTCCCCATGGTGGGACATCCTTCCGAATTAGTGATGCCACCCCATTCGGGAGAACGGATAGCGCCGGGCCGGGGTGCCCGGCGGCGCAAGGTGGCCTGTCATGGACCAACTGCCGAAGTTTAGCGGCGCGGAAGCGACGCACCAACAGGCTACGGCGTTTGGCGGGTGACCGTCATCAGCCCGCCACGAGCTGTAACGTCCCGTCACTGTGCGTTTCATCCCGTCCGGCCTGAGGAGCGGACCGCCCCACATGGTCGGCTTCAGTCGAAAAGAGTAACTTCGCCAGGCGGTCCCTGGCCAGCCTCGGACTGGCGCGCCCAGGGTCCCTGCTGTGGCACGGGCAGACCCAGGTACTCCCAGGAGGCCGACGTCGCGACCCGCCCGCGGGGTGTACGCGCGATTAGTCCCGCCCTGACCAGGAACGGCTCGGCGACCACCTCGACCGTCTCCGCTTCCTCGCCGACCGCCACGGCCAGCGTCGAGAGGCCGACCGGACCCCCGCCGAACTTGCGGATCAGCGCAGCCAGCACGGCGTGATCCAGCCGGTCGAGGCCGTTCTCATCGACCTCGTACAACTCCAGCGCTACCTTCGCGATGTCTCTGGTGACGAGCCCGTTCCCTCGAACCTCGGCATAATCCCTGACCCGGCGCAGCAGGCGGTTGGCGATCCGCGGGGTGCCGCGCGACCTGCCTGCTATCTCCTCGGCGCCGTCGTCGCGCAGCGCCACGCCGAGCAGCCCGGCCGACCGGCGGACGATCACCCCGAGCTCCTCGGGCTCGTAGAAGTCCAGGTGAGCGGTGAACCCGAACCGGTCGCGCAGGGCGGCCGGCAGCAGCCCGGCCCTGGTCGTCGCGCCGACGAGGGTGAACGGCGCGATGTCGAGCGGGATCGCGGTGGCGCCCGGCCCCTTGCCGATCACCACGTCGACCCGGAAGTCCTCCATGGCCAGGTAGAGCATCTCCTCGGCCGGGCGGGCGACGCGGTGGATCTCGTCGATGAACACGACCTCGCCCTCGGACAGCGTCGACAGGATCGCCGCCAGGTCCCCGGCTCGCTCGATGGCCGGGCCGCTGGTGATCCGCATCGGCGCGCCCAGCTCGGCCGCGATGATCATCGCGAGCGTCGTCTTGCCGAGGCCGGGAGGGCCGGAGAGCAGGACGTGGTCCGAGGCGCGGCCGCGGCGGAGTGCGCCTTCCAGCATCAGCGAGAGCTGCTCGCGCACCCGCGTCTGGCCGATCAGCTCGGCCAGGCGCTTGGGCCGCAGCGCGCCCTCGACGACCCGGTCATCGGCGTCAGCTAGCGCGGAGACGGTTCGTTCCGCCTCGTCCGGCTCGCGGGTCATGACCGCCCCAGCACGCGGAGCGCGGCCCGCAGCGCGACCGAGACGTCGACGGCGGGCCCATTTGGCTGGCCGGCCTCACCGGGCTGGCCGGCCTGGCCGGGGTCGCCGTTGCCGCCGGCCGCCGCGAGCAGCTCCGGCTCCACCGCCGATATCGCCTGCTCGGCCTCTCGAGCTTGCCAGCCGAGGCTGATCAGGCCAGCCTTCACCTGCTCCCGCCAGGGCGCGAGCATGGCCACCGGCGCGAGGACCCCCGCCCCGGACAGCTGCCCGTCGCCTGGGCCGCCGAGCCGGCCGGCCAGCTCGAGCACGATCCGCTGCGCCCCCTTGCGGCCGATTCCCGGCACCGAGGTGAGCATGGCCAGGTCTTCGGCGGCCAGGGCCCGGCGCAGTGCGTCCGGTGTGAGCACGGCCAGCATCGC
>JASIBJ010000376.1 GCA_030045215.1 Streptosporangiaceae bacterium
GGCCAGTCCGGGCAGCCGAGGCCGGACTGGCTGAGCCGGACCGCTGCGCCGGTCAAGATGATCAGGGCGGAGGTGATGACTCCAGCCAGGGCCCACCGGCGCATGGCCGCCGGTGAGGGCGCCAGGAGTGCATCGCGGCAGCCGCGGGCGAACGACGCGAGGGCTGCCGTGCTGATGGCCGGGCGTTCCGGCGTGGCGGGGGGTGCTGACACGGACTCCATGTTAGGAGGCGACTCTGGCTTGCCGGAACCGGCCACTGTCAGCCGGTCAGCGGGCCGCTCGGGCGCCGCTGCAGCCGGGAAGCGCCCGCGCAGGCGATGATCACCAGCACGATCGCGAGCCACTGCCGTGCCACCAGCGTCTCGCTGAGCAGCACGATGCCGACCAGCGCGGCGACAGCGGGCTCCAGGCTCATCCAGATGCCGAACGTCGCGGTCGGTACCCGCCGCAGCGCCTCGAGCTCAAGCCGGTAAGGGATGACCGAGGACAGTAGCCCGATCGCCAGGCCGGCGAAGATGACCGACGGGTGCAGCAGCGCCCCGCCCGCCTCGGCTATCGCCGGCCCGGTGACCACCGCCGCGCCGACGATCATCGCGATCGTCAGTCCCGAGGCACCGCGGAACCGTCGTCCCGTCGCCCTGGACAGCACAATGTAAAGAGCCCAGCAGGTCGCCGCGAGCAGGCCGAACGCGATCCCCGTCCCCTGCGTGGACAGGCCGGCCAGGCCGCCGGAAGTGGCTGCGCTACTGGCCAGGGTGGTCCCGCCCCTGGTGAGCAGCAAGACTCCGCCGGCGGCCAGCACGATCCACACGATGTCGAGCCACCGCCGGGACGACGCGACCGCAACCGCCAGCGGGCCGAGGAACTCGATCGTGACCGCCACGCCCAGCGGGATCCGGGCGAACGACTGGTAGATCGAGTAGTTCATCGCGCCGAGGACCAGGCCGAATGCCAGCGCCACGGCCAGGTCGCGCCAGGCCCGGCTGGAGATCAGGTCGGCCACGACCCCGGTTACGGCCCGGCCGCCGAGCGCCGCCAGGATCAGCGCCGCCCACCACAGCCGCATGCCGGTCATGCCGGCCGGGCCAACCTGGCTGAACAGCCGCCCAGCCAGGCCGGCGCCGACCTGAACCGAGCTGATGCCGGTGAACACCACCAGCGATGGCGGGGGCGCGGTCAGCGACGACCGCTCGCGTAGCGCCCGGTCATGAACGCTCACTCCCAGCGGAAGGTCCTGACCGCCAGCGTGATCCCGGCCGCGGCCCAGACGCACAGCACCAGCAGGTCGGCGACCGGCAGGCCCCCGGAGTGCGACAGCAGCGAGCGCAGCCCGTCCGACAGCGCGTCCGCGGGCAGCAGCTTGAGCACCGGACGGGCCGCGGCGGGGAACTTGGTCAGCGGGAACAGGATTCCGCCCAGGCCCAGCATGATCAGGTAGAGCAGGTTCGCCGCGGCGAGCGTTCCCTCCGCCCGCATCGTCCCTGCCAGCAGCATCGCCAGCCCGCTGAAGGCGGCGGTGCCGGCCAGCAGCAGGACGGGCACCCCGATCACGGCGACGCCGGCCGCGTGCGGCGACCAGCCGAGCAGCGCACCAACGGCCAGCACCAGGGCAGCCTGGGCTAGCTCCACTGTCAGCACCGTCATCGTCTTGGCCGCGATCAGGCCCTGGCGGGACAACGGCGAGGCGCCAAGCCGCTTCAGGACGCCGTAGCGGCGCTCGAATCCGGTCCCGATGGCCAGGCTCGTGAACGCGGTGGACAACACGGCCAGGGCCAGGATGCCGGGCACCACAAAGTCGATCCGGCTGCCGGTGCCGACGCTGACGAGTGCCTCGTGACCGAATAGGACTAGCAGCAGCACCGGGATGATCAGCGTCAGGATCAGCTGCTCGCCGTTGCGGACGAGCGTGCGCAGCTCCAGCGACGCCTGGGCCGCGACCATCTTGCGTAGCGGGGCGGCGCCCGGTGCGGGGGTCGGCCAGGTCTGGCTCAGGTCGGTCATGTGGTCGCCGCCACTACCCGCGCAGTTCGCGCCCAGTCAGCTCGAGGAAGACGTCCTCGAGGGAACGGCTCTCAATCTGCAGCCTGGCGGCCAGCACGCCGCGCTCGGCGCACCAGGCGGTGACCGCGGCGATCAGCTGCGGGTCGATCCCCTCAGGACGTTCGACCAGGTAGTGCCCGGCCGGCGATTCCTTGGCCGCCGAGCCGGCCGGCAGCGCGGCCAGCAGCCCGTCGGTGTCCAGGCCAGGTTCGGCGCGGAACCTGAGCTGTCCGGCCGTCCCGGTCAGCGAGGCGGGCGTACCGTCGGCCACCACCCGGCCATGGTCCACGATCGCCACATGGTCGGCCAGCCGCTCGGCCTCCTCCATGTAGTGCGTGGCGAGGATCACGGCCGTGCCGGCCGCCCGCAGGTCGTCGATCAGCTCCCAGGTCGCGTGCCTGGCCTGCGGATCGAGCCCGGCCGTCGGCTCATCGAGGAAGACCAGTTCGGGGCGGCCGACGATGGCCGCGGCCAGGGCGAGCCGCTGCTGCTGGCCGCCCGACAGCTGCCGGTAGGGGGTCCGGGCCGACTCGGTCAGCCCGAGCTTGGCGAGAAGCTGAGCCGGGTCAAGCGGACGGGCGTAGAAGCTCGCCATGACCCGCAGGTACTCGGCCGCCCGCACGGTCGTCGGCACGCCGCCTGACTGCAGCATGACTCCGACCCGCGGGCGCAACTCGCGGGCCTCGGCGATGGGGTCGAGGCCAAGGACTCGCACCGTGCCGCCGTCCGGCCTCCTGTACCCCTCGCAGGTCTCGATCGTCGTGGTCTTCCCGGCCCCGTTGGGACCCAGGATCGCGGTCACCTGCGCCCGCTCGGCCCGCAGCGACAGGCCGGCCACGGCCGTGACGTTCCGGTAGCTCTTGACCAGGCCGTCGATTTCAACGGCCGGCGCGGTATTCACGGACGCGAGTCTATGGCGCTGGCCTAACGAACTGGGCGAGCTCTTCCGACTGAGCGAGCCGGCTCGGCTCGTGCACGTACATCATGTGACCGGCCTCGTAGTAGCTGTAGTCGATGTTGGCAGTCAGTTCCCGGGGGATGGCCAGGTGCGCGAACGAGTACTCGGCCGCGAAGTAGGGCGTGGCCAGATCGTAATAACCGCAGTCCACGTGCACGCGCATGTGCGGGTTCGTGCGCATCGCCTCGGCTAGCTTGTCCTGGACGAACACGTACTGGTTCTCGAACTCCTTGTAGGACCACGGACGCACCCGGTCGGTGAGAACTTCGTACGGCAGGTCACTGGAGTACCCGAGCTCGGCCCGGACGTAGTGGTTGAGCGCCGCCGCGTACGGGCCCATGATCGCGTCGATGGACGGGTCGTTTGACCACATCTCCCGCCCGTAGTCGGTGTCCCAGCCGGTGAACCGGCCATCGATGCGGCCCACCACCAGCCGCCGGTCCCGCAGCAGCTCGGTGAGGAACCTGACGTGTTCGGGCCGCAGGCTGACCCGGTCCAGGTAGTCGGCGGACAGCCCGGTTAGCTCGGCCAGCCGCGCGGCGGCGGCGGCCCGTTCCTCGTTGGTCAGCCGCCCGCCGCGGGCCAGCACGCGCGGGTAGTCGTGCTCGGCGTAGCTCTGCGCGTCCGCCAGCACCTCGCGCAGCGGCCGGTCACCAAGCTTGCCGTGGTAGTGCGCGACGGCGGCATAAGTCGGCAGGAAGAGCGGGTACGCCGTGTCGTTGCCGCCGCTGAAGTAGCCGGTGCCGAAGTCGAGCACGGCGGAAACGAGCATCAGGCCGTTGAGGTACAGCCCGTACCGCTCTTGCAGGTATCGCGCCAGGCCGGCCGCCCTGGTCGTGTCGTAGGACTCGCCGCACAGGTACTTGGGCGACATCCACCGGTCGTTGCGGCTCGTCCACAGGCGGATCACCTCGCCGACCGACTCGATGTCGCCGCCGTAGCCGTGGAAGTCCTTGGGCTTCTCGCCCTTGACCGCGCGCGAGTACCCGGTCGACACCGGGTCGATGAACACCAGGTCGCTGTGGCGCAGCAGGGTCTGCGCGTTATCGGCGAGGCCGTAGGGCGGTGGCAGCAGGTCGCCTGCGTCGCCCATGAGGACCCGGCGCGGGCCGAGCAGGCCCAGGTGGAGCCAGACGCTAGATGAGCCTGGCCCGCCGTTGAAGGCGAACGTGACCGGCCGGGAGCCGGGCTCGGCGTCGTCAGCCGTGTAGGCGACGAGGAAGACCTGGGCCTTCGCCTGCTGGCCATCGAACTTGTCGTCAGTGTGGCCTTCCAGGCGCAGCACCATCCGGCCGGCGGTGACGGTGTAGGACAGCTCGGTTCCGTCAATCGTGATCGAGTGCTGAGTCGTGACGAGGTCGTCGGTCGGCTCAGCTTCCTTGGGCTCGGCGGTCTTCGGCTCTGCTGTCTTGGCCTGGGCGTCGGCCGCGCTGTCAGACTCGGTTGCTGGCTGGTGGTCCTCGGGCGTCTGCGTCATGCCAGCAGACTAGTGTGATTTGTTCCGGTTATCTGACCCGGGATACTCAGCCGCGGGGATCCCGCCTTCACCGGGGACGGCCTGCCGGTAGCTGCGGCGCTATCCGGACGTCAGCAAGATCTTCGGGGAACTAGGGGTGCACCAGCTAGGCCGTGACCAGCTCAGACGGTTCGGCTATGACATCAACGAGAGCGCCGTTGCGCATGACGGTGATCGCCAGCGGCTGCCCTATCGCCTCGGTGAACATCAGTTTCTGCAGATCCTGACCCCTGGTCACCGGGGACCCGCCGGCCGTCAGCAGCAGATCGCCTGGCCGCAGGCCGGCCCGCGCCGCCGGGCTCCCCGCCATGACCTCGGACACCCGCAGCCCGCTGGACCGCCCGAACCTCTCGCGGTACTTGGCCGGCAGCGGGGTCGGCACGCTGGTGATGCCGAGGTAGGCGCGCCGGACCCGGCCATCACGCATCAGCGCCCCGATGATCTTGCGGGTGGTCGCGTTGATGGGGACCGCCAGGCCCAGGCCGACGCCCGCCACGGCGGTGTTGATGCCGACAACACGGGCTCGTGAGTCGGCCAGCGCCCCGCCGGAGTTACCGGGGTTCAGCGCGGCATCGGTCTGGATGACGTCCTCGACCAGCCGGGCCAGCGCGCCCGAGCCGGTCGGCAGGGAACGGCCGAGCGCGCTGACCACGCCCGCCGTGACCGAGCCGGTCAGGCCGAGCGGGCTGCCGACAGCGACGACCAGCTGGCCCACCACCAGGTCGTCGGCCTCACCGAGAACGGCCGGGTCGGGCGTCGCGATGTCGGCCCGCACGACGGCCAGATCCGACAGCGGATCGGCGCCGACGACCCGGAACGCGGCGCTCGTGCCGTCGGCCAGCAGGGCCGTGCCGCGGTCGGCCCGGCCGACGACGTGCGCGTTGGTCAGCAGGAAGCCATCGGGCGTGTAGATGACGGCCGAGCCGAGGCCCTCGCCCCGGTAGCGGTCGCCCTGGTGCGGCACCCGCAGGCTCGCGACCTTAGGGGTCAGCGCGGCCGCGACCCCGGCAACGATCTGCGAGTACGCGTCGAGCGGTGTATCAGATGTCATGATGCCGTTCTCTCTACCGGGATTACAAGATTACAGTCAAGTCTCCGGAAAGTCATGCCGGGGCTGCAACCGGATCGCGGCATGGAGCGGTCTCCAAACGCCACGGATCGGGACAACAGACGGAGGCAGGTTCGTGCACGGTGAATGGGGCAAAGACCGAAAAGCCGGATAATCCTTGACGGGACGTGCGCGGTGACGCGGGCACCGTGTACCGAGGTCAGGTCCGGATGGCAAATTCGGGCACCGACTCGGTGACCGCGTTCCCGTCGAGTTAGCGCGTCCTCACGCGTTCGCCGGCACCCGGGTGGCCGCGGCTATCAGCCCGCTGAACAGGCTGAGATCATCGTCGGCCTCCGGGTGCCACTGCACCGCGAGCAGGAACGGTGACCCCTCGTTCCCGGCCTCGGGCTCGGCCGCCTCGATGACCCCGTCGTCGGTCCAGGCGGTCGCGATCAGGCCCGTGCCGAGCTTGTCCGCGGCCTGGTGATGGTGAGTCGGCACGGCCAGCTCGGTCCGGCCCAGCACCCGGGCCAGCCGTGAGCCGGGCGCGACGCTCACCTCGTGGCTGCCGTGTCCGGAGACGACCGGGGAGTGCGCGTCGCTGCTGACCACGTCAGGCAGGTGCTGGTGCAGGGTGCCGCCGAGCGCGACGTTGAGGACCTGCAGGCCCCGGCAGATGGCAAGCAGCGGCAGGCCGCGCGCGAGCGCTCCGTCGCACAGGGCAAACTCTGCCTCATCCCGCGCCGCGTTGGCCGGATCGGTCGCCGGGTCCCTGACAGCGCCGTACCTGGCCGGGTCGACGTCACCGCCACCGGACAGGATCAGACCGTCGAGCCGGTCAAGGACGTCGCCGGTCCCAGGAACCGGCGGCAGCAGGACCGGCAGCCCGCCAGCCTGCGCGACCGCCTCGGCATACCGCCGCGGCAGCAGATTCACCTGCACGCGTTCCCAGCTACCCCAGCTGGCCGGCTGGGCGTAGCAGCTGATACCGATGAGCGGGCTGATGCTGGGCACGGCTCCAGGTTACAGAGGAGTCACGTATGCACCGGAGATTCCCCCGTCGACGATGAACGACGACGCGGTGATGAACGAGGAGTCGTCGCTGGCCAGGAACGCGACCGCGGCGGCAATCTCCTCGGGCTCGCCGAATCGGCCCATCGGCACGTGGACCAGCCTCCTGGCGGCGCGCTCGGGGTCAGCGGCGAACAGTTCCTGCAGCATTGGCGTGTTGATCGGTCCGGGGCACAGCGCGTTCACGCGGATGCCGTCGCGGGCGAACTGGACGCCAAGCTCCCGGCTCATCGCCAGCACGCCGCCCTTAGACGCGGTGTAGGAGATCTGCGATGTGGCCGCGCCGAGGATGGCCACGAACGATGCGGTGTTGATGATCGACCCCTTGCCGGCCGCCCGCATGTGCGGCAGGACGTACTTGCAGCACAGGTACACCGACGTCAGGTTGATCTCCTGGACCCGCTGCCACGCGTCGAGCCCGGTGGTGAGGATCGAGTCGTCCTCGGGCGGTGAGATGCCGGCATTGTTGAACGCGACGTCGATCCGGCCGAAGCGCTCGGCCACGCCGTCGAACAGCGCCTTGACCTGGTCCTCGTCGGCGACGTCGGCGGCCACGAACACCCCGTCGACCTCGGCCGCGACGGCCTTGCCCGCGGCGTCGTCGATGTCGACCGCCACGATGTTCGCGCCCTCGGCCGCCATGCGGCGAGCACTGGCCAGCCCGATGCCGCTGCCTGCTCCGGTCACTACCACGACCCGATCCTGCAGACGCCGCATATGCGCTTCCCTCCCGGTCATGTCACTCCTGGGTGGCGATGAAAACGTTCTTGGTCTCGGTGAACGCATCCAGCGCATCCGGGCCGAGCTCGCGGCCGAGGCCTGACTGCTTGAAGCCGCCGAACGGAGTCCAGTACCTAACCGACGAGTGCGAGTTCACCGACAGGTTGCCGGTCTCCACGCCGCGCGCGACCCGGATAGCACGGCCGACATTACTGGTCCATATCGACCCGGATAGCCCATAGGGGGTGTCGTTGGCCAGCGCGATCGCCTCCGCCTCGCTGGCGAACGGGGTCACGGTCACGACCGGCCCGAAGATTTCCTCGGTGTAGGCGCGGTCATCGGTTGCTACCGGCGCGAGCACGGTCGGCGGGTACCAGAAGCCCGGGCCTGCCGGCGCGCTGCCGCGGAACGCTACCGGGGCGCCGTCGGGCACGTAGCTGGCCACGTGC
This sequence comes from Streptosporangiaceae bacterium, assembly GCA_030045215.1. The sequence goes on from JASIBJ010000376.1 coordinate 7,806, forward strand.
TCGCGGTGCGCGGCCGAGATCAGGGGGCCCATCTCGGTGCCCGGTGTGGCCGGGTCGCCGACCCGCACGCCCTTGACGGCCGGCTCAAGCAGCTCCATGAACCGGTCAAGCACGCTGGCCTCGACCAGGATCCGTGACCGTGCGCAGCAGTCCTGGCCGGCGTTATCGAACACCGCATACGGGGCCGTCGCCGCTGCCTTCTCGATGTCGGCGTCGGCGAACACGATGTTGGCGCTCTTGCCGCCGAGTTCGAGCGTGAGACGCTTCACGTGCCGGGCGCAGCCGGTCATGATCTGCTGGCCGACCTCGGTCGACCCGGTGAACACGATCTTCCGCACCGCCGGATGATCCACCAGGCGCTGGCCGACGACACTGCCCTTGCCCGCCAGCACCTGCAGCACGTGCTCGGGCAGGCCGGCCGCCAGGGCGAGCTCGCCGATCCTGATCGCGGTCAGCGGGGTCACCTCGGCCGGCTTGGCGATCACCGTGTTCCCGGCCGCGAGGGCCGGGGCCATGCCCCAGGACAGGATCGGCATCGGGAAGTTCCAGGGGACGATGAGCCCGACCACGCCGAGCGGCTCGGCGAACGTGACGTCCAGCCCGCCCGCCACCGGGATCTGCTTGCCGATCAGCCGCTCGGGCGCCGCGGCGTAGTACATCAGCACGTCGCGGACCTGGCCGGCCTCCCAGGTCGCCGCGCCGACCGGATGACCAGAGCCTGCCACCTCCAGCGCGGCCAGCTCGTCGATGTGCGCGTCGACCTCGGCCGCGAAGCTGCGCAGGAGCCGGGCCCGGTCGCCGGGCGCGACCTCGCGCCAGGCCGTTTGCGCGGCCGCGGCCCGTGCGATCGCCTCGTCGGTCTCTGCCGCGCTCGCCTGGGCAACGGCGGTAACCGGCTGCTCCGTCGCAGGGTTGATCACCGTGTAGTGGGTCATGTGCGGGTTCTCCTTGGCGGTCTCGGGGCTGGATGCGTTACCCGCTCAGCCGTCGGGGCGCCTTGACGTGCCGCCTTCCCTCGTCGCATTACCCGCTCCTCAGTCCAGGCGGCACCGTGCCCCTCCGGCTCGTGAATCACAGCCGCTCGAAGCAGCGGCGCAGCTCCCAGTCGGTCACCGCTGCGTCGTAGGCGGCGAGTTCCACCCGCGCGTAGTTGGTGTAATGGTGTTGGACCTCGGGGCCGAACGCGGCGTGCACCAGCTCGCTCTTCTCCCACAACTCGAGCGCGTCGCGCAGCGTATGCGGCACCCGCAGGCTGGTGTCCGCATAGGCGTTGCCCTCGAAGGCAGGTTCGAGCGTCAGCTCGTTGTCGATGCCGTGCAGGCCGGCCGCGATCATCCCCGCGAGCGCGAGGTAGGGGTTGACGTCCCCGCCCGGCGTGCGATTCTCCGCCCGCAGCGAGTAACCGTGACCGACCAGGCGGATCGCGCAGGTGCGGTTATCCACGCCCCAGCGGACCGAGGTCGGCGCGAAGCTGCCAGGCACGTAGCGCTTGTAAGAATTGACGTTCGGCGCGTACAGCAGCGTGAACTCACGCATCGCCGCGAGCTGGCCGGCGACGAAATGCTGGCCCAGCTTCGACAGGCCCGCCGGGCCGTCGCCGGCCAGCACCGGATCGCCGCCGCTGCTGCGCAGGCTCAGGTGGATATGGCAGGAGTTGCCCTCTCGCTGGTTCGGCTTGGCCATGAACGTGATGCTCATGCCCTCCTGCGCCGCGATCTCCTTCGCGCCGGTCTTGTAGATCGAGTGGTTGTCGCACATCGTCAGCACGTCGGCGTACCGGAACGCGATCTCGTGCTGGCCGAGGTTGCACTCGCCCTTGGCGGACTCGACGTACATGCCGGCGCCGGACATACCGTTGCGGATGCGGCGCAGCAGCGGCTCGATCCTGGACGTGCCCAGGATCGAGTAGTCGACGTTGTAGCCGTTCGCGGGGGACAGGCCCGCGTAGTTCTTCTCGGCCGCCTGCTCGTAGCTGTCGGTGAAGACGATGAACTCCAGTTCGGTTCCGGCCAGGGCGATGAGGTCACGCTCAGCGAGCCGGCTGACCTGTCGGCGCAGGACCTGCCTGGGCGACTCCAGGACCGGCGCGCCATCGAGCCAGACGAGATCGGCCAGCACCAGCGCGGTTGCGGGATGCCATGGGATCCGGCGCAGCGTGGCCATGTCCGGCCGCAGCACGAAGTCGCCGTAGCCGCGATCCCAGGACGAGATCTGATAGCCGTCCACCGTGTTCATGTCGACGTCGACCGCGAGCAGGTAGTTGCACCCCTCGGAGAACTCGTGCGCCACCTCGGCCAGGAAGAACTCCGCCGACAGCCGCTTGCCCTGCAGCCTGCCCTGCATGTCGGTGAGGGCGAGGATGACGGTGTCGATCAGCCCGGTCGCCACGAGGTCGCGCAGCTCGTCCAGGGACAGCATCCCCGGACGAGCCGCGCCGCCGTGCTGGTCGGTCATGCTCAGGCCGACAGCTCGCGCTCGATGGCGGCCAGTTCCTCCGGCGTGCCCTGGACCTTGGGCCCGGTGAACCAGTTCTTAGCCGACACCAGCCAGTAGATTCCCGCGAAGCCGATCACCACGAGCACCGCGACGACCGTGTAGTTGAAGTTCGACCAGTGGATCGGGCTGGCGGTGGGCAGCATGAACAGGATCGTAATGAATACCACCCAGATGCACGCGATGATGCCGACCGGATAGCTCCAGCGACCCAGGTGCCACGGCCCCCGGTCGAAGCTGTTGCCCTGGCGCAGGCGCAGGTACGTCGGCGAGACATAGGCGATGTAAAGGCCGATCGTGGCGATCGACGTGACCGCGGCGTAGGCGGCGTCGTTCCACAGGTACGGCAGTCCCAGGATCAGCGCGCCGACGGCAGCCAGCCAGATCGCGTTGGTGGGTGTCCTGGTCCGCTTGTTCACCTTGTGCCAGAACTGGGAGCCGGGGAGCGCGCCGTCACGGGAGAACGCGTAGATCATCCGGGAGTTGGCGGTCACCGACGACATGCCGCAGAACAACTGGGCGCCGATCGCCACCAGCAGTAGCAGCTTGGCGCCGGTCACGCCGATGGCGTTGGCGAAGATCTGGGCTGGCGGCACGAGCGCGCCCAGGTCGCTCGAGTACTGGGCCTTGTTGATCGCGAAGGTGATGCCGATCAGCAGCAGCCAGCCCGCGAAGAGCGAGACCACGATCGACATCACGATGCCGCGCGGTCCGCTGCGGTTGGCGCCGTGCGTCTCCTCGGTCATGTGCGCAGATGCGTCGTACCCGGTGAAGGTGTACTGCGCCAGCAGCAGTCCGAGCAGGAGGACGTAGAAGATGCTGTGGAATCCGGTGTTGTTGAACGTCGAGGTGAACACGTACTTGGCCGAGGCGTGGTGCGACGGCACGAACGTCAGCACGCTGACGATGATCAGCACGCCGGTGATATGCCACCAGACGCTGACGTCGTTGAGCAGCGCGACCAGGCGGATGCCGAACTGGTTCAGCAGGCCGTGCACCAGCAGCACGATCGCGAAGATCAGGATCGTGACCGAGTGGGCCGTGCTCACGCCCCACTCCAGGTTCAGGAGAGCGTTGATGAAGAACGCGGCGCCGAAGTCAATGCCGGCCGTGATCGCCACCTGACCGAGGAAGTTAAACCAGCCGGTGAACCAGGACGCCAGGGGGCCGTTGCGCTTCGCCAGCTTGGCCGACCAGTAGTACAGGCCGCCGGCCGTCGGGAAGCTGGAGCAGACCTCGGCCATGGACAGGCCGACCATCAGCGTGAAGACGCCGACGATGGGCCAGCCCCAGACGATGATGGTCGGGCCGCCGGTGCCCATGCCGTAGTAGTACAGGGTCAGGCAGCCGGACAGGATCGAGATGATCGTGAAGGAGACGGCGAAGTTCGAGAATCCCGACATCCGCCTGCGCAGTTCCTGGGCGTAGCCCAGGTGGTGCAGGATTTCCTCGTCGCTGCTGACCGCTTGCTGGTTGACCGACACGACGTGCTCCTTGGGTACTGGGTGCTGATGTCGGGGGAGTTCGCCAGAGAGGCCCGGTCTGGGCTAGCGGACCTCTGATTTCAATGGTCTAATATCAGACCAATGATGATTAGGTTCGAGGCGTTGTCAAGACCTTCTGACTAATTCGTCACTCGCGCCCCATCAGTACCGGCACACAGGACGGGGAGGGGAACCCGCCTGCCGGCGTAGCGCGGGCGTTCCGCGGGCGGGAGGATCGTGGTCATGCTGCAGCAGGACCAGTCCCCGGCGCTGCCGCAGATTGACCTGAGCGGCGTGCTGAGGCCGGTGCGCGCAGGCAACGCGTTCGAAGAGACGGTGGAGCGACTGCTCACGATCATCAAGCTGGGCATGGTCGGGCCGGGACAGCGGTTCCCGGCCGAGCGCGAACTGGCGGCACAGCTCGGAGTCAGCAGGCTGACGCTGCGGGAGGCGATCAGGGAGCTGCACGGGGCCGGCTACGTCAGCTCGCGCCGCGGCCGCTTCGGCGGCACGTTCGTTACCTATACCCGCCCCGCCCCCGACCGCGCGGAGCTGCGGCGGCTTGCGCTGGAGGAGGGCGACAAGCTGACCGACGCGCTGACGTTCCGGCTGGCGGTGGAGTCTGGCGCGGCCGAGGCTGTCGCCCGCCAGCTCGCCAGCTCGCCCGATCCGGTGGTGGCTGAGACCCTGGCTGCCCGGCTGGCCGACGTCAACGGCGCCAGCCCGGAGGACTACCGGCGGCTGGACACGCTGTTTCACCTCAGCATCGCCGACCTGGCCGGTTCAAGCCTGCTGGTGGCCGCCTGCGCCGACGCGCGGTGGCGGCTGAACGACTTCCTCAACGCGATCCCGGTCCTGAAGCGGAACATCGAGCACACCGCCGGCCAGCATCGGGCGATCGTGCAGGCGATCCTGGCCGGCGATTGCGAGCGGGCCAGGGCGGCGGTGGCCGAGCACCTCGAGGGGACGGCCGCGTTGCTGCGCGGATTCCTTGGCTAGCGGTCGATCACGGCCGCGAAGCGCACAACCAGCCGCTCCGGGCCGCGCAGGTTGAAATTCGGCTTGTAGGCGAGCGAGGCGACGTCCAGTTCGGGCCTGGTCAGCCTGGTCGCGACGGCACGCACGGCGGTGGCCGCCTCGAGCCTGGCTAGCGGCGCGCCGAGGCAGAAGTGCGGGCCAGCGGCGAAGGCGAGATGGCCGGTCGCGCCACGCCCGAGGTCGAACCGGTCGGGGTCGGGGAACACCTCAGGGTCGCGCCCCGTGGCGGCCAGCAACAGGAGGACGAGTGCCCCGTCCGGCGCCTCGACGCCGCCGATCTGCATGCCCCCGCGCGCGACCCTGGCGGTCATCTGGACCGGCGCGTCAAAGCGCAGCGTTTCCTCCACGGCGTCGGCGGCAAGGCCGGGATTGGCGGCGATCAGCGCCAGCTGATCCGGATGCCGCAGCAGGGCCAGGATCGCATTGGAGATCAGGCCGACGGTCGTCTCGTGGCCGGCCACCAGCAGCAGCACGCACGTGGCGATGAGCTCATCCTCGGTCAGCATCTCGCCGTTGTCCTCGGCCCTGATCAGGTCCGACAGCAGGTCTGGGGCCGGCCGGGCGCGCCGGGCCGCGATGAGCGCGCGGAAGTACTCGGCGAACTCGTCACTGGCTGCCTGCGCTGCTTCGGCCCTGCTCGCCACCGCGTCGGCGTCGACGCCGAAGCCAGGCTGGAGCGAGTGCGCGAGCCGTGCGGACCAGCCAGCAAATCGGGGGTGATCCTCGATCGGCACGCCGAGCATCTCGGAGATGATCCGGACCGGCAGCGGGTAAGCGAGCTGGCTCACCAGCTCGAGCTCACCCGCGTCCGCCGCCGCGGTGAGCAGCTCGCCGGTGACGGCGCGGATCCTGGGCTCGAGCCTGGCGATCATGCGCGGCGTGAACGCCTTGGACACCAGGCGGCGCAGCCTGGTGTGATCGGGCGGGTCAAGCGACAGGAACGAAGGCCGCTCACGCGCCCGCCGCTGCGCCCCGGCCGCGAGCAGCGACTGGTTGCGCTGGCTGCTCGCGTTCTGGTGGCGCAGCACGGCCGAGCAGTCCGCGTGCCGCCCGGCCACCACGAGCTTGCCGCCGAATTCGGCGAACGGCGACGACTCCCGCAGCGCCGCCAGAACCGGGTACGGATCGGGCAGGGTGGCCGGGTCGGCCAGCACGCCCAGCGCCGGCCGCTCCAGGGTGGTCATCGAGTAGTCCCTTACGAGGTCAGGCCGGCCGGCGCTGGCACGCCGACCGGGTTGGGGAACGGCATCGCCGCCGCGCAGGCGCCGGCGATTGGCCGCAGCAGCCGCGTCAGCGCCGCGACCCGGTCCTGGCCGAGGCTGGTCCACGGCCGGGCGGCGGCCTGGTCCGTCGCGTGCTCGATCTCCCGGTGCATCGCAACGCCGGCCGCCGTGGCCGCCCGGTCGTCGTCGAGCAGCCCACGGGCAGCCAGCCGCTCGTCGGCCGCGTCCCACTGCGCGTCTGTCCAGCCGCGGGCCGGCTGCATCTGCTCGCGCTTCCAGCTCGCCGCGACGTGGCTGCGGGTACCGTCGCTGACCCGCTCGATGCCAGCCCGGAGCGCGAGTGCCTCGGCGCCGTCGAGATCGGCCGCGACCAGCGTGGCGACGTGGCCGTCGCCGCGGTGCTCGCGCAACAGCGTCGCCGCGTGCCACAACCTGGTGACGGGCTCGTCCGGGATCGGCAGCGCCAGGTTAGCTGCCGCCAGCGCGTGTCCGGCTCCGTCCAGGTCGCTGGCCGCCGCCGCGAGTTCGTCAGAAGCCGCGGTAACGGCGGCCGGGACCGGGTCTTCAGGTTTCAGGCCGAGCAGCCTGCGCACGGCTGCTAGCGCGCCGGCCTGCCTGGCGGCCAGCGCCCGGGCCGGGGTGGCGAGTTCCCACACGCCGGGGATAGCCCGGCCGACCATGGGCGGCGCGAAGACAAAGAATGCCGCAACCACGGCCGGAGCTCCTACCTGGCCCATCGGGGCGGCTCGCCCGGCGAAATACCCGCGCCAGAAGCCGCGAAGGCCCGCCTCCTCAAATGCCGCGCGAGCTTCAGGAGTGAAGTAGCTGACTAGGTGCACCGGCTCGAATAGCGTCCACATCTGCCTGGCGAGGGCCGCGGCGTCGTCCATGAGCTCATCATGGCAGCCGGGCAGACAGACCGCTACTGGCCAGTAACCGCGGCCCGGGCTGCCTCGGGCGGCTGCGTCCCGATCGACAGCGGATGGTGGCAGGCGGCCATGTGGCCCATGCTGCCGCGCAGGGTCAGCTGCGGTTCCTCGGTCTTGCAGATGTCGGTGGCGTAGCGGCACCTGGGGTGGAAGCGGCAGCCTGAGGGCGGGGAAATCGGGCTCGGCACATCTCCTTCGAGCACGATCTGCTTCCGCTCGGCGGACAGGTCGGGGTCCGGCACCGGCACCGCCGACAGCAGCGCCTCGGTGTAGGGGTGCACCGGGCGCTCGTAGAGCTCCTCGGCCGGCGAGATCTCGACGATCTTGCCCAGGTACATGACCGCGATCCGGTCGGATACGTGCCGCACGACGCCGAGGTCGTGGGCGATGAAGATGTAGGTCAGGCCGAGGTCGTCCTGCAAGTCATCAAGCAGGTTGATGACCTGCGCGCGGATCGACACGTCGAGGGCGGAGACCGGCTCGTCGGCGATGACGAGCTTGGGCTTGAGGGCAAGCGCGCGGGCCACGCCGATCCGCTGCCGCTGACCGCCGGAGAACTCGTGCGGGTAGCGGTTGACGTGCTCGGCCGAGAGGCCGACCACCTCCAGGAGCTCGAGTACGCGGTTCCTGATCTGCTCCCGGTCCCCGGCATGGTGAATGCGCAGCGGATCGGCGATGATCGCGCCGACCCGCTTGCGCGGGTTCAGCGAGGCGTACGGATCCTGGAAGACCATCTGCAGGTCCCGCCGGACCGGGCGGAGCTGGCGGCGCGAGTAGCGGGTGATGTCCCTGCCCTCGAAGGTCAGCGTTCCGCTCGTGATGTCATAGATCCGGGAGATGCACCTGGCCAGCGTGGACTTGCCGCAGCCGGACTCGCCGACCAGCCCGAGCGTCTCGCCCGCTCGCAGCTCGAAGCTGACATCGTCCACGGCGTGCACGCGGGCCACCTCACGCTGTATGAGCACGCCGTGCTTGATCGGGAAGTACTTCTTCAGGTGCTCGGCCCGCAACAGGACCTGGCCGTCCGCTAGCGCCAGGCCGTCCTCCAGCACGGCCATCTGCGTACCGGGGTCGTCGGTCACGGCTTCTCCTCCACCAGCTCGGGGTGTACGGCCCGCTCCCTGATCGCGTGCTTCTGGTGCTCGTTCAGGAGGCAGGCGTCCAGGTGACCCGTACCGAGCCGGTCGAGCAACTGCGGTTGCTGGGTCGCGCAGGCGTCGAAGCTGTACGCGCATCGCTCGGCGAAGGCGCAGCCGGGCGGCAGTCGCATCAGCGACGGCGGCTGTCCGGGGATGGCAGCCAGCCGTCGCGGCCTGGGCCGGTCGAGCCGGGCGATGGAGCCGAGCAGCCCCCAGGTGTAGGGGTGCTGTGGATCGTAGAAGAGCTCGCGCTGGGTGCCCTGCTCGACGATCCGGCCGGCGTACATGACGGCGATGCGGTCGGCCATGTCGGCGACGACCCCCATGTCGTGCGTGATCAGCACGACCGCGGTGCCGTAGTCCGCCTTCATCTTCCTGATCAGGTTCAGGATCTGGGCCTGGATGGTGACGTCCAGTGCGGTCGTGGGCTCGTCCGCGATGAGCACGTCGGGATTGCAGGACACGGCCATCGCGATCATGACCCGCTGCCGCATCCCGCCGGAGAACTCGTGCGGATAGGCGTCGACGCGCTCGCTCGCGTTCGGGATGCCGACCGACGTCAGCAGCTCGATCGCGCGGCCGCGGGCGGCTCGCCCGCTGATCTTCTCGTGCTCGCGGATCTGCTCCGCGATCTGCCAGCCGACCTTGTAGACGGGGTTCAGCGAGGTCATCGGGTCCTGGAAGATCATGCTGATGCCGGCCCCGCGGATCGACCGGATCTGGTCCTGCGGCAGGGCCAGCAGGTCGGTGCCCTTGTAGTAGACCTCACCCTCGAACTTGGCGTTCGGGTCCGTGATCAGGCGCATCACGGTCATCATGGTCACGCTCTTGCCCGAGCCCGACTCGCCGACGATGCCGAGCGTCTCGCCTTCACGCAGAGTCGCCGAGACGCCGTCGACGGCCCGTACGAGCCCGTCCTCGGTGCGGAAGGTCACCGAGAGGTTGCGTATGTCCAGCAGCGGGTCTGTCATCAGGAGGGCCGCACTCTCGGGTCGAGCCAGGCGTAGGCGACGTCTACGAGCGCGTTCGCCAGCACGATGAAGAACGCGCCGTAGATCACGACGGCCATGATCGTCGGCAGGTCGAGGTTCGTGAGCGACTCCCAGGTGAGGAAGCCGACGCCGTGGATGCCGAACACGACCTCGGTCAGGATCGCCCCGCCGCCGACCAGCGCGCCGAAGTCGAGCCCGAACAGGCTCAGGAACGTGATCATCGACGTGCGGAGCGTATGGCGGAACAGGACCCGCCGCTCGGACAGGCCCTTGGCCCGCGCGGTGCGGACATAGTCTTCGTTCTGCACCTCGAGCAGGTTCGCCCGCAGGACGCGCGCGTACAAGCCGATGTACAGGATCGACAGCGTGATCCAGGGGAAGATCAGCCCTTCGAACCACTTGACCGGGCTGACCGTCAGCGGCGTATAGCCAAGCTGCACCCAGCCGAAGATGCTGGTGTGCAACTTGACCTGGGTGATCAGGATGACGACCTGGCCCAGCCAGAAGACAGGCGTCGAGAGGCCGATCAGCGCCAGGATCATGAGAATCGGGTCGTAGATGGTGCCGCGCAGCCTGGCCGCCGCCACGCCCATCGCGATGGCCGCGACAATCCAGACCACCGACGCGCCGAAGACAAGCGACAACGTTATCGGGGCGGCGGCGAAGATCTCCGGGATGATGAGCTCGCCCTGGTCGGAATAGGACACCAGGTTACGGGTGATGAAGATCTTCTTCATCATGATCCCGTACTGGATCCACAGCGGCCGGTTCAGTCCGAGCTGGGCCCGGACCTCGGCGAGCACCTGCGGGCTCGGATCCCGGCCGGCCAGCGCGCGAGCGGGGTCGACGCCTGGCGTCTTGAAGAAGATGAAGAACACGACGACCGTGATCACGAACATGACCACGACGGTCCACAGGGCCCGGCGCACGATGAAGGTCAGCACGGGAACTCTCGCATGGCTACTTCACCCTCAGCTTCGCGCGCGGGTCGAGCGCGTCCCGGACGCCGTCGCCGAGCACGTTCAGCGCCAGCACGGTGAGCACGATCATGATCCCCGGCGCCAGCGACACCCACGGCCGGGTGTAGAGCAGGTCCTGCCCGTCGGCGATGATCGTGCCCCAGCTGACGTTCGGCGGCTGGACGCCGACCGACAGGTACGACAGGGCCGATTCGGTCAGGATGTTCGTGGCCGTTATCAGTGGCAGCAGGACGATCACGGTCGAGATCACGTTCGGCAGAATCTCGGAGAAGATCAGCCGGAAGTTCGACGCGCCCTGCGCGATCGAGGCCTCGACGAACTCCTTCTGCACGACCGATAGCACCTGGCCGCGGACCGGGCGGTAGACGTACGGCACGTAGATCAGCGCGATGATGAACGTCGGCACCCAGAGGCTGGTCGCGTAGATCGTCAGGAAGCCGACCCTGACGCCGTTGGGCTGGGTGAGCAGGACGGTGGCGATGCAGATGGCGAGCAGGATCACCGGGAACGACCAGACGATGTCCATGATCCGGGACAGGATCGTGTC
>JASIBJ010000039.1 GCA_030045215.1 Streptosporangiaceae bacterium
CGCCGGCACCACTCAGGGAGCCCCCTGCAGTGCCGCGGCCGAATCCGCCCGCGGCCACGCCGGCCAGCTGGGTGCTTGCCGCGGTGCTCAGGGCGGCCTCCGCGCCACGGGCATTGTCTGGCCACAGGCTCGGGGTGATCTCGCCGGGACCTGGTGCGGTCTTGCAGGCGGCCGCGTGAGACGACGCCCCGTTCCGGTAATAATCCAGCTCCCCAGCGTCCACGCCCTCCGCATCGTCACCCGGCCCAGCCAGCAGCAGGCGGTACTCCGGGCAGCGCGACATCAGCTCGTCGTGCGTGCCCTGGTCTACCAGCTGCCCTTCGTCGAGGACGGCGATCTGGTCGGCGAGCTCCAGCGTGGATCGCCTGTGCGCGATCAGCAGCGTCGTGCGGCCGGCCATCACCTTCCGCAGGGTGGCGTGGATCTGGGCTTCGACCCTGGCGTCGATCGCCGACGTCGCGTCGTCGAGCACGAGGATGGCCGGATCGGTGATCAGCGCCCTGGCCAGGGCGACGCGCTGGCGCTGTCCGCCGGACAGCGTGAGGCCCTGCTCGCCGACGACGGTGTCATAGCCATCGGGCAGCCCGAGGATGAACTCCTCGGCCTCGGCAGCGCGGGCGGCCGCCTGGACCTGCTCCATCGTGGCGTCCGGTCGGCCGTAGGCGATGTTGTTGCGGACCGAGTCGGAGAACAGGAAGCTTTCCTCCAGCACCAGGCCGATTGAGGCCCGCAGGGAGTCGAGGGTGAGGTCGCGGACGTCATATCCGCCGACCCGGACCGCGCCCGAGCGCACGTCGTAAAAGCGGGGGATCAGCAGCGAGATCGTTGACTTGCCCGAGCCCGAGGTGCCGACGACGGCCAGTGTCTCGCCCGGCCGTACCTGCAGGGACAAGCCGCGCAGCACGGGCTCTGAGGGGACGTAGCCGAAGTAGACATCGTCGAGTTCGACATCGTGACTACCCCTGGGGAGGGTGATCGCGTCCGGCTTCTCGGTGATGACGGGTCGGGAGTCGATAACCTCATACACCCGGATCACGCTGGCCCGTACTTCCTGGCCGATCGTGATCAGGCTGGTGAGCGCGCGGACCGGGTTCACCAGCTGCGCGAGGTAGGAGGAGAACGCCAGGAACGTGCCGAGGGTGATTTCGCCCTTGATTGCCAGCCAGCCGCCAAGAGCCAGCACGCCGACCTGGCCGAGCGCGGGGATCGCGCCGAGCGCCGGGCTGAACCTCGCCATCATCTTGTAGGTTCTGACCCTGGCCGCGTACAGCGCCCGGCTGACGCCCTCGAGCCGCTCGACCTCCTGCTCTTCCTGGCCGAATCCCTTGACCACGCGGACGCCGGTGACCGCGCCCTCAACCACGCCCGCCACGGTGCCGGTCTGCTGCTGTGCATCCCAGCTGGCCGGGAACAGCCGCCGCCGGGAGGCCAGGGACAGCGCCAGCAGGGCCGGCCCTACCGCGAGCGAGATCAGGGCCAGCAGCGGCGAGAGCCAGAGCATGACGGCGAGTGACAGGAAGAACAACAGCACGTTGCCCATGAGCATGGGCGTCATCTGCAGCAGGCTCTGGATCATGTTCAGGTCGGTGATGGACCTGCTCACGATCTGGCCGGTGTGCAACTGGTCCTGCCGGGCACCGTCCAGCTTCGTCAGCGAGCCGAACAGATCGGTCCTGAGGTCATGCTGGACCTCGAGGGAAAGCTGGCCGCCCCGGTACCGGCGCAGGTAGACCGCTGCGAAGCTCAGCACCGCCGCGAGAACCAGCAGGGCGGCGCCTGGCCAGATCGCGTGCTCGTGGGTGAGGATCGCGTCATCGATGATGTACCGCTGGATCAGCGGGATGGAGACGGTGACCAGCGTGCTCACCAGCGAGGCTCCGAAGGCGACGATGCTCAGCCGCCGGTGCCGCCAGCAATAGCCGAGGAGCCGCCGCAGCCAGCCCTCGCCGTAGCCGGAACCGGCCGGGGCTCCGTTGGGCGTCGCTGAGCCCTGGGTGCCACGCACCTGGGGGTCGGTTGGGGTCCGCTTGCTGTTGCCGGGCCTCACTGCTGTCCTGCGCTGCTGTTCATAGCCGCATCAGCCGGGGCATGGGCCTGGGCGTCCGCCTGGGCCTCCGCCGACAGCCGGGCCCGCCGTCGCTCGCTCATCGAGTCGTCAAGCGACTGCAGATCGGCGAGGATCTCCGCCCGGCGGCCGGTGTACTCGAGCACGCTCTCAAACCACTGGGAGTAGGCCTCGTCCGCACGGGCGACGGCGGCCTGGCCGGCCGCGGTCAGGCGCAGCCGTACGACCCGGCGGTCACCGGGCTCGGCCTCGCGGACGGCAAGACCCGCGGCGACAAGGCTGTCCGCGGTGGAGGTCAGCGTCGGCCGCGCGACCGCGAGCTTCTCGGCCAGCCGGGCGGACCGTTCGCCGCCCTGCCCGATCAGCTTGAGAATGCGGTACTGCTGCGGGCTGACGCCGGCGTCGATTCGCTCAAGGACGCGCGAGATGCGCAGCACGGTCAGCACCGCGCTGACGGCCGCGTCCTCGTCAGCCTCCGCAGCCACCTGGGCTGGCTCAACCATCCGTAACCCCTTTGATACGGCACACTTATAGTTCGTGAGTCTAACAAAGACTGGCCAGCGCTTATTCCAGGGGTCGGCGGCTGCGGCCGTCCGGGCATTCCGGGCTCTCGGTGCGCCGGGCCAGTAAAAGCAGTTGACCCCCGCCTGCCACTTGCCTAGCGTCGGCGGCCTGGCGCGCCACGGGGTACGCGCGCGAAGAGCCGCCAGGAGGCCATATGCGACTGCCCCGTCGCGAGGTCAGCCCGTACGGGCTATACCTGGTACTCGAGTGCGGCATGAGCTTCCTGCTCGGCATCACCTACGCGACGATCATGGTCTACTGGGTGACGTCTGGCCGGCTGAACCCGCTACAGCTCCTGCTGCTCGGCACCGCGCTCGAGCTGAGCTACTTTCTGCTGCAGCTGCCGACGGGGGTGCTCGCCGACCTGGTCAGCCGGAGGCTGTGCGTGCTCGCCGGCCTGTTCATAGTCGGGCTCGCGCTGGTCATGCAGGGCCTGTCGCCCGCGTTCGCCAACCTCCTGGCGGCGCAGCTGGTGCTCGGCCTCGGGGCCGCGCTCAACAACGGGGCCGAGGAGGCGTGGATCGCCGACGAGCTCGCGGATGACCAGATGACCGGTGTGTACCTGCGCGCCACGCAGCTCGGTCTTGTCGGCACTATCGCCGGGAGCCTGCTGAGCGGCGTGATCGCGCTCGCCGGGCTGAACGTGCCGCTGCTGGTCGGCGGTGCCCTCATCTGCGGGCTGGCCCTGGCGGTGTCGTTCGTGATGCCCGAGCACAACTTCCGTCGGCCACGGGACGCCGAACAGGCCACGATCGTGGCTGTGGCCCGGCAAGCCCCGGGAATGCTGGCAGGCCAGGTCCGGTCCGCCCGTGGTGCGGTTGTAGCGGTGCCCGGCCTGGTCCTGCTGTTCGGAACTACCCTGCTCGTCGGGCTCTGGAGTGAGAGCTTCGACCGCCTGTGGGGCGCGTTCCTGCTCCGCGACATCAGGTTCCCGAGCGTGGGCGGCCTGCATCCGGCCATGTGGTTCAGCTTCATCGCCTGCGCCGTGGCTGTGCTGGCGCTCGGCTCGACCGAGGTCGCCAAGCGGCGCGCCGAACGGCTCGGCCCGGACGGGGTCGTCGGCACCCTGCTGGTGGTGACGGTGGGCATCGCGGCGGCGGTCGCGGTGATGGCGACATCGCACTCCTTTGCCGCAGCCGTGGCCGCTTACCTCGCGGTGGAAGTACTCCGCCCGGTGTTCGACCCGCTGATGTCGGGATGGATGGTCGGCCGGGTCGAGCCGTCCGTTCGCGCCACAGCGTTGTCGGCCAGGGACATGTTCGACAGCGCCGGGCAGATCATCGGCGGGCCGGCCGTCGGCGTGATCGGCACGCTGGTCTCGATCCGGGCAGCGCTGCTGGCTGGTGCGGCGGCGCTGGGGCCCGGCGCAGGCTGCCTCATCGCGGCGGGCCGTCACATCCGGGCCAGGGTGGGCGAGGCCGCCAGCGGAGCTGGAACCGAGGCCGCAGACGGCGCTGTATCCGAGGTCGCCGACCCTTCTGCCATGAACCCCGCACTTGGAGGATGATCACCCTTTGGCGATTATTAGCCCTATGGCGGACTCTCCGATCGACGACATGCGGGAACGGCTGCGCGGGGCGGGCTACCTGGCTGACGCGGCCACCGGCACGGTCGTGCACCTGGCGACGGCACTCGGCAAGCCGGTGCTGATCGAGGGGCCGGCGGGCACCGGCAAGACCCAGCTGGCCAAGAGCGTGGCGATCATGACCGGCAAGCCGCTGATCAGGCTGCAGTGCTATGAAGGCCTTGATGAGTCCAAGGCGATCTACGAGTGGGACTACCGCCGGCAGCTGCTCCAGCTTCAGCTCCTTCAGGGCAGCAGCGCCGACGCCAGCCTGACTGCGGCCGGGATCTTCGGCGAGGAGTTCCTGCTCAGCCGGCCTCTGCTCGCCGCCATCCGTTCCGATCAGCCGGTCGTCCTGCTGGTCGATGAGGTGGACCGCCTGGACATGGAGGCCGAGGCGCTGTTGCTCGAGGTCCTTTCCGAGTACCAGGTGTCGGTCCCTGAACTCGGCACGGTGACGGCCCGGCATGTCCCGCAGGTGTTCCTGACCTCGAACAACACGAGGGACCTGTCCGAAGCGCTCAAGCGCCGCTGTCTGTACCTGCACCTTGGCTACCCCAGTGTCGAGCTGGAGGCCGAGATCGTGCGCCTGCACGTTCCGGAACTGAGTGTTCACCTGGCCGAGGAGATCGCCTCGCTGGTCGCGGTGCTGCGCGGCGCGGACCTGAAAAAGCCCCCTTCCATCTCCGAGACGGTGGACTGGGCCCGCACGCTGCTCGCGCTCGGCGCGGCCGAGCTGACCGGCGAGGTCACCCGGCAGACACTCTCGGTGCTGCTGAAGTATGAGCGCGACATCGGCGCCGGGCTGGCCGAGCTTTCCCTGGCCTGAGCCATGACCGACGGCCCGGCCACCGAGAGCACACTGACCGAGCTGGTCGATGAGCTGCGCGCGGCTGGCGTCGCGGTGTCCGTCGGCGAGCACCTGGACGCCGCTCGGGCGCTGGCCAGCGTCCCGCTCGCCGATCGGGAGGTCGTGCGGGCCACGTTGCAGTGCTCGCTGATCAAGCGGGCCGAGCACCTGGACGCGTTCAACCTGCTGTTTGAACTTCACTTTGCCGGAACGAGGTCGTCGTCGCAGGCGCAGCCGCTCGCGGGCCTGGCCGACTCCGAGCTAGCCGATGCGCTGCGAGTGGCCATCGGCGCCCGCGACGGCGAGCTGCTCCGGCTGCTCGCCGAGGAGTACGTCAGGCGGTTCGCCGGCCTGGAGCCCGGCGCGCCCGTAGCAGGCGTATTCGCGATGATCGCCGCGAGCCAGGCGGCGAACCTGGATGCCATCCGGGGTGAGCTGCTGGCCGCGGCCAGCCAGCCGGGCGCGGGCGGGTCGGCCGACGCCGGCGGTACTGGTTCCGGGGAGGGCGCAGGCGGCGCCGAGGCCGCAGGGGACGGCGATGGCGGCGGCACCGGAGGTGGCTGGAGGTCGGGAGCAGGCGTGATCCAAGAGCGGCTCGATCGGGCCGACGTTGACCGGACCATCGACGCCTTCCGGGGCGAGCTCCAGGCCGCGATCCGGCGCACCCTCGTCGCCGACCGGGGCGCCCGCGCCGTCACTAAGACCATGCGGGTCCGGCTGGCCGAGGACGTCAACATCACCAACGCGTCCGCGGCCGAGCAGGAGGCGATGCTCGCCGCGATCGGTCCGCTCGCGCACCGGCTGACCAAGATCCTCGCGCAGCAGGCGGCGTACCGGAAGCGCCGGCTGAGCGTCCGGCGCACGATCCACCTGGCGATGGGTACCGGGGGAGTGCCGTTCCGGCTCGCTACCGAGCCGGCCCCGCCGCCGCGCCCGGACATCGTGGTGCTCGCCGACGTGTCCGGTTCGGTGGCCGCGTTCTCCCGGTTCACCCTGAACCTGCTGATCGCGCTGGACAGCCGGCTCAGCCGACTGCGAGCGTTCTCGTTCGTGGACGGCTTGTCCGAGATCACCGAGCTTGTCAGCGAGGCCCGGGCAGCCGGGCGCCAGCTCGGCCC
>JASIBJ010000040.1 GCA_030045215.1 Streptosporangiaceae bacterium
GGGTCGGGCCCTACGACCGTGGCATGGGGCCCCTCAACTCCGCGCCGGCCGTGGCCATCTACTCGTACACGACAGGCTGAGCCCGCTTCCAGCACACTCATCCGCAGTCCGTGCCCGGCCCGCGAGCAGCGCGGGCCGGGCACGGCTGTGCCGGCACCGGCCTGACGCCGAAGCGCCAGCAGCCCGCTCCCCGTGCCGCGACGCAGCGCCGCAACAGCGCCTTACCGTAGACGGCCCACTTCGCTCTTGCGAACGGCTATGCCCTGGTCCGAGAATCTCTCTTGGCTGTTGACTGAATGTGCAAACAACATCGGAATTGCTGCTGAACTGCCGGTATCGCTCCGCGCATCTGGAGGTAACCAGCCATGACCACCCGCCGCAGGTTGCCAGCCCTCGTGGCGGTCGCCGCGCTGATGTGTGCCGGCACGGCAGTTGTCGCCGTTCATTCCGGGCCCGCACTGGCGGCTGCAGTGAGCCTCGGCCGGCGCGCAACCGTCCGGGCCCACGCGCCGTCCCTTGCCAGATTCGGACCCGACCTGCTGCGAAATCCACATGCGCAGGCCGGGGCGTTCGCTGTCGGCGGCTGGGACGCGGTGACGATTCCCGGCTGGCAGGTCGTCGCCGGCCTTCCGACCGTGGTGCGGTACGGCACTCTGCATTTCCCGGCGGCGACGGGCCGGCAGCCGGCGGTCCACGGCGGCCAGATGTTCGCCGGCGGAGCCGGCGGGACTGCGCGGCTGCAGCAGTTGGTTTCGCTGCGACTGGCCGGCGGTCGGCTTGTCCCGGCCGGAACCCGTTTCCAGTTGGCCGGCTGGCTCGGCGGAACCCGCCGAAGCAAGGCCTCGCTACTGGTCACGTTTCTCTCGGCGGCCGGGCACGCGATCGGGCGGGCCGGCATCGGCCCGGTCGGCGGACCGGGATCGGTGGCGAGGATGACCCGGCGGTCGATCACCGGCACGGTGCCCGCCGACTCAGTGACGGCCACTGTCACGCTATTGCTGAAGACATCACTGACCAATGACGACGGCCCGTACGCTCCGCTGGTTGGCTATAACCGGGCGGTGGCTGATGATCTGGTACTGCGCGTTTCCGCCCCCGTCCGCCTTCAGCCTCTGACCCCGCCGGCCGCGGACATACCCCGTTACCAGCATGTTTTCTTGTTTTACTTTGAGAACGAGGACTTCAATGCCATCGTCGGCAACACCAGGCAGGCTCCGTTTTTCAACAGCCTGCTCCCCCGCGCGAGCCTGCTTGCCGACTTCTTTGCCGAAGAGCACCCAAGCGACGCGAACTACCTCGCGCTCGCGGGTGGCAGCTCGTTCGGCATACCGCTGGACGATCCGCTCGAGGAGAACCCGCAGTACACGATCCGGGCCAGGAATATCAGCGATCTGATCGGGGCCGCGCACGAGACCTGGAAGGCCTATCTGCAGAGCGCGGACGGGCCGTGCGACGACACCGTGCACGGCTACTACTGGGACGACGACATGCCGATGACGTACTTCGCCGACGTGCGTGACCGGCCCGCGTTCTGCGCGGCCCATCTCGTCCCGCTGCAGGCGCTGACCGCGGATCTGGCGCATGCGGACACGACACCGAACTTCGCCTGGGTCAGCCCGGACGACTGCTGGGACATGGAAGGGTGCGGCATCAAGGCCGGGGACGCCTTCCTCGCGACCGAACTCGGCGAGATCATGCGCTCCCCGGCGTGGCGGACGCAGCGGTCGATGGCGATCATCACGTTCGACGAGGACGGTTACGACTACGAGCGACCGGCGCAGCGCGTGGCGACGATCATCATCGGCTCGCGGGGAGTACGGCGCGGGTACGTGTCGCGAATCCGGTACACCCACTACAGCCTGCTCAGGACGATCGAGGCGGCGCTCGGGCTGGGCACGCTGACGACCAACGACCGGTACGCGCAGCCGGTGAACGACGTGTTCCTGCACGGCCGCGCGGCCGCGCAGGCCGCGAGCACCGCCTTCCTGGAGGCGCGGCGCCCGGCGTCCTCGACGCGTGCGCCGGCCGGCCCCGCTGCTCGGCAGTCATCAGTCGGTAGCGGCGTGCTGCCGCTGGCGGCGGGACGGCCGGCCCATCCCACGGCCTTCGTGGTGAACTCCGCCTCGAACTCGGTCACACCGATTGACCTGGTCACCCGCGGGGCCGGCAAGCCGATCGGGGTTGGCGCCGACCCGGTGGCGGTCGCGGTCTCGCCGTCGGGCGCGATGGCGTACGTGGTAAACAGCGGTTCCGGCACGGTGACGCCCATCGCCACGGCCACCAGGAAGGCGGGCAGGCCCATCCGGGTCGGTGCCGACCCGCAGGGGATCGCAATCGCGCCGGATGGACAGGCCGCATACGTGACCAACATGGGGTCGGACACGGTCACGCCGATTGATCTGGTGACCGGACGCCCCGGTCCGCCCATCGCGGTCGGGTCGATGCCACGGGCGATCGCGATCACGCCCGACGGCCGCACCGCGCTGGTGCTGGACTGGGGCGGCGGGTCGGTCACGCCGATCCGGCTGCCGTACGACCAGGCGGGCCAGTCCATCCCGGCGGGCAGCTACCCGTTCTCGGTCAGCGTTGCGCCGGACGGCGTGACCGCATACGTGGCCAGCTTCGGATCGGACACCGTTACGCCGATCAATACGCGCACGCTCAGGGCAGGCGCTCCGGTCGTGGTCGGGCAGGCGCCGGACGCGCTGGCCGTCACGCCCGACAGTTCCAGGGTCTACGTGGTGAACGGCGACTCGGAGACCGTGTCGGTCATACAAGCCGCGAGGTCCATCCGTCCGCCTGCTGCGGCTGCGCTAGCGGGCGCCGTCTCGACCATCGGAGTCGGCTACTCGCCTACCGCCGTTGCCATCGAGGCGTCGGGCCAGACCGCATTCGTGGTCAACACGATCTCCGGCACCGTCACTCCGGTCAGCATCGCGACGGGCAAGGCAGGCAGCCCGATCCTCATCGGAACGTACTCGTACCCGACCGCGATCGAGCTGGCGCCGACCGGCGCGACCGCGGTCGTCGTCAGCCCGTACGCGGGCCAGGTCACGCTGCTCAACACCAGCAGCAGGAAGGCGATCGCGACCGTCAACGTCGGGAGCTATCCCATGGCGGCCGCGATCGCCCCATGACCGCGCGTCCGGGGCCGGCGGTGTGCAAGCCGGAGCCAGCCCGCCGGGAACGACCGGTCCGGACGTGGTGTTGGATCAATCCATGGAGACCTGGGATGCCATCACCTCACGCAGGAACGTGCGGTCGTTCTCCGACCAGTCGATCAGC
The DNA here is from genome assembly GCA_030045215.1 of Streptosporangiaceae bacterium. The sequence goes on from JASIBJ010000040.1 coordinate 3,286, forward strand.
CCAGAGGACCTCGACCGGATCCTGGAGGCGGGCCGGCGCGCCCCGTCCTCGCAGAACACTCAGCCATGGGACTTCGTGGTCGTGACCGACCGGGCGCAGCTGCGGGACCTGTCCACGGTCTGGGTTGGTGCCAAGCACGTGGCGTCGTCCGCCGCGACCATCGCGCTCGTGGTGGGCGCCGACGCCGAGCAGGGCCGCCGGGTCCAGTTCGACCTCGGCCAGGCGACGATGAACATGATGATCGCCGCCGCGGACCTGGGGATCGGCAGCGGCCACGCCGGCGTGGGCGACCAGGCCGCGGCGAACCGACTGCTCGGGCTGCCGCCCGACCGGACGTGCTCGTTCCTCATCTCGCTTGGCTATCCGGCCGGACGGCCGCTCGCGCCAATCCGCCAGCCCGACCGGAAGCCGTTCGACGAGGTCGTGCACCGGGGCACCTGGTAGGTGCCCGGCCTGGCCGGGTCCCGCCTGGTCCGGGGCCAGCCTGGCCGGGGCCTGCCGGCCGGGGCTTGCCGGCCGGTGGCGTCTGGAACGACAGCGGAGGCGCCATAGCTGTCGCTAGATCAGCAGTGATCCGCCCTCCACTGTCATATCCGCCCTGATGCCGGGGGGCCGCGACCCGGTCGGTAAGCGCAATCTGGGCGGTGGCGGAGGAAGCGACTGGCGGGAGGGTGCCCGACGCCCCGGCCGGGCGCGCTCGGAGGTAGGTGACCGCCCCTGGGCGTGAGCGGAGGGATGAGAGTGATCAACGGGTCCCGCGGGACGAGCCGGACCGGCCGGGAGCGCGGACCGAGCACCCGTCGTGTTGTAGATTCGTCACTCAGCGCAACGAGGACTCCGCCGTTTAATGTAGTTTGTTCCCATGGCCGTCACGGAATGGGTATGGCGGAGACATATGCCCAGGCCCCTGCCTTCGGCCGGACTGATGCTGATAGAGCCCTGCGGCCTCAGGCCCGGGCAGGCTGACCGGGTGGCGCCTGGCCGGCCCGGCCACCTCGGAGGTTAACGCGCTTGCGAACTCGACGGCTCTGGTACCGGGCCAGCGGCGTCCTGGCCGCGGCCGCGCTCGCGGTCACCGCTGGCTGCTCGAGCGGCGCGCCTAGCCACAGCTCGCCCACCGGGTCGCCGGCCCCGGACAAGGCGGCCAGGTCCTCGGCGACCCACGGTCAGTCCAGCCCCAGCGCACCGGAGAACGCGGCTGAGAGGGCGGCCGAGGCCGTGCAGGGTGCGGCCGCCGTACCGACCGCCGCCCAGCTCACGGCGCTCAAGTCCCAGGCGGGCGAGATCGCGAAGCTGTCACCCGAGCAGATGGCCGGTCAGCGGGTCATCTACAGCTACAACGGGCTGTCCGCCCCCGCGGGCCTGCTGAACCTGATCAGGCACGGGGACGTCGGTGGCGTGATCTTCTTCAGCTTCAACATCTCCACCCAGCAGCAGATCAGCAGCGTCATCTCGCAGATGGTTGCGGCCAACGCGAGCAAGGAGAACCCGGCCCGCGCCTACCCGCTGCTGCTGATGACCGACCAGGAGGGCGGGCTAGTCCGGCGAATACCCTGGGCCGGACCCACGCAGACCGAGGCGGAGATCGGATCGTCAGCCGATCCGGCGGCCGCCGCGACTACGGCCGGCCAGCAGGCCGCCGCGGGCCTGCGCGCGGTGGGCATGAACGTGAACCTGGCGCCCGTCCTCGACGTGTACCGGCAGCCCGGCGACTTCGACGACCAGTACCAGCGGTCCTACAGCATGAACCCGGATATCGTCGCGCAGGCGGGCGCCGCGTTCGTCACTGCCCAGCAGGCCGGGGACGTCGCCGCCACGGTCAAGCACTTCCCCGGCCTGGGCGCGGCCGCGACGACGCAGGATACCGACAACGAGCCGGTGACCATCAACCTGTCGGCTCAGACCCTGCGCAGCGTCGACGAGGCCCCCTACAGCGCGGCGTTCAAGGCGGGCGTCAAGCTGACGATGGTGTCGTGGGCGAACTACCCGGCCCTGGACCCAAGGCTGCCCGCCGGCCTGTCACCGACGATCATCCAGGGTGAGCTGGAGCGCCGGCTTGGCTTCACCGGCGTCACGATCACCGACGCGCTGGGGGCCGGAGCGCTGGAACCCTATGGGTCGCTGCAGAACCGGTCGATGCTGGCCGCCAGGGCCGGCATGGACGCGCTGCTGTGCACCGCGACCAACCCCCTGCCCGGCCTGTCGTGCGTGTCCGGCGTGCAGGCGGGCCTGCAGGATGGCGCGCTGCCCAGGACTGCCTTCGAGGCTCAGCTCGCGCAGCTGCTCCAGCTGCGTGCAAGCCTGCCGACCTGACCCGCTGGGCGGGCAGATTTGGCTCGGCCCATGCCCTCGGACGTGCAGCGAGCGTTATCAGTTCGTAGCATGGCGGAATACATACATGGTTCGGCTCATGCGGCGAGCGTCGTCGGACGCTCGATCGAGAGGTAGCGCCCGTTGCTCTGGTCTAAGTCCTCCCGCGCTGCGGTTCCCGCGCTCGTGCTCGTCGTCATGCTGCTCTGCGCGGGCGCTGACGCCGGTCGCTCCGCCGCGACCAGGTCTGCCGGTGATGAGCCCGCCCTGACCGGCCCTGTTCATGCGGGGAACGAGGAGCTCATCGCCGCATCGCTCATTGATTCCGCGAGTGCACTGGCTGCCGGCCAAGGCGCCGAATGGGCGGTAGCTGCCCGCATGACGGTGCCTCAGCTGGCTGGCCAGCGAGTGATCTATAGCTATGCCGGCCTGACGCCGCCGGCGAGCCTGCTCACGCTGATCGAGCACGGCGAGGCCGCGGGCGTCATCTTCTTCGGGGCGAACTTCAAGAACCGACGGCAGTTCACCCAGGCCGTCACCGACCTCGTTGACGCCAATGACAGCCCGGACAACCCGGCCAGGGCCTACCCGCTGCTGCTGATGACCGACCAGGAGGGCGGGCTGGTCCGCCGGCTGCCGGGTGCGCCGGTGCTGTCGGAGAAGCAGATCGGTGCGATCAGGCCGATATCGGCTGCGGAGGCCGCGGCTACGCACGCGGGTTCGACGGCCGCAGCCAACCTGCTCAGCTACCGCCTGAACGTCAACCTCGCCCCGGTGCTCGATGTCTACCGCGCGCCCGGTGACTTCGATGACCAGTACCAGCGTTCCTACAGCATGCGGCCCGGCGTGGTCTCGACGCTCGGCGCCGATTTCATCACGGCGCAGCAGAAGGGCAAGGTAGCGGCGACCGCGAAGCATTTCCCAGGACTCGGAGCCGCCACGGCGGCGCAGAACACCGACGACGTGCCGGTCACGCTCAACCTCACCGCTGCGACCATAGAGCGCGTCGACGAATACCCGTACGTGGCCGCGATCAAGGCTGGCGTCAAGCTCGTGATGGTGTCCTGGGCGAAGTACCCGGCCCTGGATCCCAACCTCCCGGCCGGGCTGTCGCCCACGATCGTGCAGGGCCAGCTCCGGACCAGGCTCGGCTTCACCGGCGTGACAATTACCGATTCGATCGGCGCCGGGGCGCTGAGAGACTACGGCACGACGCAGAACAGGGCGCTGCTCGCGGCCGAGGCGGGCATGGAACTGATCCTCGCGGCCGGCCAGAATCCCGAGGAAGGGGTCAGCTGCATGAAGGGCCTGGAGGCCGGCTACACCTCGGGCAAGCTCGGTGCGGCCGCCTTCAAGGCGGCCGTGACCCAGATCCTGGCGCTAAGAAAGAGCCTTCCGGTCTGATCCCATGCGGCCCGTAAGGTTGTACGGTGCGCAGGGTCTCGGTAGTCGGCAACAGCGGGTCGGGCAAGACCACAGTCGCGGTCGCGATCGCCAGCGCTCTGGGCGTGCCGCACCTGGAACTCGATGCCGTCTTCCACCAGCCGAACTGGCAGCCGCTGGAGCGCGAGGTATTCCGGGCCAGGGTTGCTGAGGTCATCGCCTGCGAGGGCTGGGTCGTCGACGGGAACTACAGCGCGGTCCGCGATCTGGTCTGGCAGCGGGCCGACACCGTTATCTGGATGGATCTGCCCAGGCGCCGGATCATGCGTCAGCTCACCGCCAGGACCCTGCGGCGGATGGTAACGCGGGCCGAGCTTTGGAACGGGAACACCGAGCCGTTGCGCAACCTGTTCATGCTGGATCCGGAGCAGTCGATCCTGCGGTGGGCCTGGACTCAGCACGATAAGTACGTCGAGCGGTACGGCGCTGCCCAGCACGATCCGGAGAACCAGCACCTGACGTTCGTCCGGCTGAGGAGCCGGGCGGAGGCCGCGCGGTTCGTGGCCGGCCTTGGCGCGGCGGTAGCCCAGGGCACCGCTCAGGCGGCTGACGGGCCGCCCGGCGCGTCTGATGCCGTCACCGGCGGCGGTGCCGCCGGCGAATAGGCGGTCAGGAAGAAGCCGCGGACCGGCCAGCGGATGCTGATGTTGTGCTCGAACACGGTCGCGCTGGTGGGCGCGGCCGTGTCGAATCGGATCCGGATGTCGTCGGACGGACCGCTGTTAGGGTCGTAGACCCGCACGGTGATCACGCTGCCGGACTCGTCATAGCCGTAGGCGAGCACCTGATGATTACGGCCGAGCATCCCCGGCTGGCTCGATGCCATCGTGACGACGCCGAGCGCGGCCGGGCAGCCGGCATCGATGCTGGCGCGAACCCGCGGCCAGTGGCGCTCGATCGTGCGCCAGCGCAGGCCCCGCAACGTCACCCGCTGACCAAGCACCCGGGGGCGGTAGTCGGGGCCGGCCAGATTCATCCACAGGTAGTACCGAGCCACGCCGGCCGGGAGGTGCCAGGAGTCGATCAGGCGCCGCACCACGTACCGGTAGAGCGGCGTGGCCGGCGCGGGCCTGTCGGCGGGCGGGGCAAGGCCGGCATGCCAGTAGTCGAGCGCCGCGAACACCATGCCGCCGCACAGGCCAGCGGCGGCGTTCCCGAGGCCGAGGATGCCGAACGGCGTGCGGACCGGGAGGCCGGGCGCCGCAGGCCAGGTGTTGTCAAAGGCGAACCCGTCTCGCGACGGGAGGAAGTTCCTCGCCATGGCCATTCAGCCAGTGTGCGACGGACGATCGCGGGTGACTAGCGCCCGGACAGCGCGTCGATCGCGGCGATCTGCTCCGGCGTCAGGCTGAATCCGAGCACGTCGATGTTGGCCGCGATCCGGTCGGGGTGCGCGGACTTGGGGATGACCGTGATGCCGTGTTCCAGGTGCCACCGCAGCACCACCTGGGCCGGGCTCACTCCGTGAGCGGCCGCAATCTCGGTTAGCACGGGGTCGCCCAGCCGAGTGTCCCTGAGCGGGCTATAGCCTTCGACGGCGATGCCGCGCTCGGCGTGGGCGGCCAGCACGGCGGGGTCGTAGCGTGCCGGGTTCCAGTGCACCTGATTCACGGCGGGTGCACGGCCCGATGCCGCGATCACCTCGTCGAGTTCGCCAATGCTGTAGTTGCTCACGCCGACGTCGCGCACGTGCCCGGCGGCCTGCAGTGCTAGCAGTTCCCGCCACATGCTGATGTTGGTGGCAGACCGTGAAGGCCAGTGCTGCAGCCACAGGTCGAGGTAGTCGAGCCCGAGCTTGCGCAAAGACGCGCGCAGCACGCTCGCCTCGCGACCCGCGTCCGATGGCCGGATCTTGGTAGTGACAAACAGTTCGCCGCGGTCAATCCCGCTCGCGCGGATCGCCTCGCCGACCTCATCCTCGTTCCCGTACATGGTGGCGGTGTCGATGTGCCGGTAGCCATCCGAGAGCGCGGCCAGTACCGCGTCGCGGGCATGGCGCGCGCGCAGCTTCCAGGTCCCGAAGCCGACCATGGGCATCTGGGCGCCGCTGGGCAGGGTAACCGTGGGCACGTCCTCGGGCTTGGTCATCTGCTCATTATCACCGTGCCCCTGATCACAGGTCTCGCACCGGGACGTGAGTTCGGTGCGGGTACGGGCCGGGGCCGACCAAGCCCGGGGCCGTAGCGTAGATGCGTCGGGGGTCTGAAGCCGTTGGCTGGTCAGAACCGTTGGTTACTACCTCGAACCATCCGATAAGCGGCTATCGGTACTTGATCTCCATCAAGGGGGCGTGAGCGAAGGGGGTGACAGTCGTGCCAAGAAAGTACACACCCGAGGAACGCGAGGCCCGTGCTCGCCCCGGCTATCACGATCTGACCGCTGGGGGCAGCTTGCCCCCTGCCCGTAGCGCGCTGACCCTCCGCTTGGTCCTGGCCAGCTTTGGCCTGGTTGTATGCGGGGTTGCTAGCGCGGTGTTTGTGATCAAGGGGTACCCGGATGTCCTCGCAGCGATCCTTGCCTTTCTCGGAGCGGTGGCGCTGGTGGACATCATCGTCGTCGCCCGTCGCAAGTTGCGCGGGGAACCGGGCTGAGCCGGGACCTGGCAACGGGCACAGAGTGCTCCATGCTGGCTACCGCTTGCTTGAGGGCTGGGGTCCTGAGGCCCGTGATTCACTGGTGGCGTGAATGAACTGACCTGGCTGATTACGGGTTCCTCACGTGGCTTCGGCCGGCCAGGCCGGTATGGATGCCCCAGCCTGGTGCCGGCCTAGCTGAACTCGGCGATCACCTCGGCCGCGGTCATGGGCTTGGAGAACATCGGATAATCGTAGGCGATCGCGTTCTCGTGCTCGGGCACCGATGTCGCCGCGGTGCAGTCCGTCAGCGTGATCACCTGATAGCCGTTCTCGTAGCCGGTGCGCATTGTGGACTCGACGCAGCAGTTGGTCAGGAAGCCGCCGAGCACGATGGTCTTGATGCCCTTGCTGCGCAAGATGAAGTCCAGGTTGGTGCTGGCGAAGGTATCGAGCCCGCGCTTACCCTCGATCACAATGTCGCCGGGCTGCGGGGCGAGTTCGTCGACGATCGCGGCGCCCCAGCTGCCTTTGACGAATGCGCTACCGTCCACGACTCCCTTGAGAATGCCGTAAGGATGCGAGCTGAGCTCGTTGTAGCCGGGCGCGAAGGTGATCGGCGCGTGCATGATGGTGGCCCCGGCGGCCCGCGCCGCATCGACAACCTCGGCAGTGTGGGCCAGCATGTTGGTCTTGTCCATTACCTCCTGTACGGCGCCGTGCAATGCGCCGCCGTCGGAGGTGAACTCGTTTTGGTACTCGATGAGCACGATCGCGGTGGTGGCGGGATCGAGTGACATGCGGCAATCCTCCCCGGCGCAGGCACGCAACGGCAACCGGTAGCGGCTACTCCTTATAAGGCTAACGTTGCCGCCGCCCACAGGCCATGCGACATCACTGGCGTCAGGCGGGTCTCGGCCGACTGGGGCCGACAGCGGGG
>JASIBJ010000377.1 GCA_030045215.1 Streptosporangiaceae bacterium
CCCGTTTACCCATGCGAAACCCATGCTCCGCTCCCCCGAGCGGGGCCGCCGGCAGCGGCGGCCTGCCCCCACCGGAGATGGTTTCATTCCGGGGCCCGTCACGCCAGCACCGGGGCGGCATGGGCCTGGTCACGGAAGTTAGGAAATACTTCTGGATGGGATTATGGCTGTTTGCAACTTCATGGCAGTATGGCCGCCATGAAGTTGCTGCTCCGCATCCTCATACCGGCCATCGCCCTCGGCGTGGCTCATGAGCTGATCTCCGGCATCGAGCTGACCGGCCACTCGGACGCGAAGAAGGCAGGCACCCTTGTGATCATCGCGCTGATCTTCGGCGTGGTGAACGCGGTGCTCAAGCCGATCATCAAGACGGTCGGCTGCCTGTTCTACGTGCTGACGCTCGGCCTCATCGGCCTGGTCGTCAACGGCGCCCTGCTGTATCTGTGCAGCTGGATCGCCGGAAAGCTGTCAATTCCGTTCCACATCACGAGCTTCAGCGCCGCGTTCTTCGGAGCGATCATCGTCGGGATCGTCGGCTGGCTGCTGAACCTGGTCTTCGATGAGCGTGGGCCGGCCAGGGTCGTGACGGCTCACTAGAAGCCACCGCGGCCGGTCGGCCCGGCATCCGGCTCCCGAGTCGGAAAGCTCCTAGTGTTTGGGTACAGCCGTTAAGTCCGCGACCGCAGCGGGGGTAGCCCATGCGCGAGGCCTGGCCGGTGGTCGACCTCTTCTCCGGCGCGGGCGGCATGAGCTGCGGGTTCCAGCGGCACCCGGACTTTGCCGTGGTGGGCGCCGTCGATGCGCAGATCGGCAAGCCGAGCGCCGGACCCGGCGCACTTGGCTGTAACGCCAGCTACGCCGCCAACATCGGCCTGGATCCGCTCCGCGCGGACCTCGGCGCGAGCGACCCGGCGGACGTCTGCGAGGCAATGGACCTCGGCCCCACCCGGCCGGCCGTCCTCACGGCGTGCCCGCCGTGCACCGGGTTCACGCGGACGACCGCGAGCAACCACCTCAGGGATGACCGGCGCAACGGTCTGGTCGGCAGGATCGGGGAATACGCCGCCTTGCTTCGGCCGGACATCGTCCTCGTTGAGAACGCGCGCGAACTGGTGATGGGCCGATTCGCGGCGCACCTGCACGGCCTGGCCCGCGACCTGTCGCGGCTCGGATACCAGACCGTGGCCCGCACGCACTTTCTGGACGCCTTCGGCCTGCCGCAGCGGCGCGAGCGCGCGATCGTCGTGGCGGTCCGGAGGCCGTTGCCCGCGCTAGACCTGGCCGCGCTGTGGGCAGGGTGGCGGCCCGACGTTAAGGCGACCCACGTCCGCCGCGCCATCTGGGACCTGCCGCCGGTCGCGGCGGGCCAGGCGGACCCCGCCGACCCGCTGCACGTCTCTCCGGCGCTACGGTCGCAAGACAACCGGCGCCGGCTCGCCGCGGTGCCGCACGACGGCGGCAGCTGGGCCGACCTGATCGAGCGCCAGGGCAGTGGTGTCCTGCTCACCCCGGCCATGTCCAGGCGAGTCGCGATCGGCGACCTCGGCAGTCATCCGGACATCTACGGCCGCCTGCACTGGGATAAGCCGGCGGTCACGATCAAACGCGAGTGCGGCCACATCGGGAACGGACGCTATGCCCACCCGGAGCAGGACCGGCTGTGCACCGTGCGCGAGATGTCCATCCTGCAGGGCTTTCCGCGTGACTACCGCCTTGTCGGCTCCCTGGCCAACATGTACAGGCATGTCGGCGACGCGATCCCGCCGCTGATCAGCTTCCAGCTGGCCGGCCTGTGCCGCTGGATCCTCGCGGGCGAGCGGCCGGGCCCCGAGGAGCTGATCCTGCCCGGCTGCCATCTCGGCTCATCCGACCTTCACCGCACGGACTAGAGCGTGGCGGCGCGGGCCGGGCGCGCTTACACTGTTGGCATGCATGTGCAGCGCTCGTGCCAGTGGTGGCCGCTCTAAGCGGCCGCCCTGTCCTTGCGTTCTCCGACGGCGCGCCCGCTAGGGCCGCCGTTTTCTTCTGGGAACGAGCTGACACCTGGCGGGCTCATTCACCAGAAAGGCAAGTGTCATGCCCACCGCTACCACGACCTCCTCGGCCCGTGCCAGCCAACGGCGCAGTGCCGATCTCGAGGCGGACATCGCCGCCAGTCCCGGCGCCTTCCGGATCCTGACGGGCGACCGTCCGACCGGGCCGCTCCACATCGGCCACTATTTCGGAACGCTCGCTAACCGGGTGCGCCTGCAGGAGGCCGGCGTCGAGTTGATGGTGCTCATCCCCGACTACCAGGCTCTTACCGACAGGATTGCGACCCCGCAACTACGTGACGACGTCTTCGGCCTGGTGGCCGACTATCTCGCCATCGGTATCGACCACGCCCGATCGACGATATTCGCCCACAGTCAGGTCGAAGCGCTCAATCAGCTGTTGCTGCCCTTTCTGACCCTGGTGAGCGTGACCGAGATCGGACGGAACCCGACGGTCAAGGAGGAGATGGCTGCCTCAGGATCGAGCGTGATGTCCGGGCTCATGTTCGCCTACCCGGTGCATCAGGCGGCCGACATCTTGTCCTGCCGGGCCAACCTGGTTCCCGTGGGCCAGGATCAGCTGCCGCACCTGGAGCTCAGCCGGGTCATCGCACGCAGGTTCAACGAGCGCTACAGCCCGGACGCGCCTTTCTTCGCCGAGCCGCAGGCGTTGCTGAGCAGAGCTCCGCTGCTGCTGGGGCTCGACGGCAGGAAGATGGGCAAGAGCCTGGGTAACTCGGTGCCCTTGCGGGCGAGCGCCGACGAGACCGCGCGGCTGGTGGCGAGGGCGACCACCGACTCACAGCGCCTGATCACTTACGAGCCCGGCCGCCGGCCGGAGGTGTCGAACCTGGTACTGATCGCGGCCTTGTGCCGGGATCAGGATCCGGACGACCTGGCCCTGGAGATTGGCGAGGGCGGCGCGACCGCGCTGAAAGCGGTCGTCACCGAGGCGCTCAACGACCGGTTCGCCGGCATCCGCGCGCGGCGGGCCCAGCTCGCCGCCGATCCCGGTTACCTCCGTGACGTGCTGGCCGAGGGGAACGAGCGCGCCAGGGCCATTGCGGGCGAGACGCTCGACGCGGTCAGGCGGCTGATGCAGATGGCGTACTGACTCATCACCGCTTCATCACCGGCGGCTCGCGGTCGGGTACGCCGGCGCCGCGGACACTCCTCGTTCCCCATATATTTGCTTGAGCATATATATGCTAGAGATTATATTAGATGCGTGGAGTCCACGTTCGAGGTAGTTGCCGAGCCGACACGGCGGCGAATTCTTGATCTGCTGCTCACCGGGGAGCGCCCGGTCAAAGACCTGGTAGCGCAGCTCGCGATGAGCCAGCCCGCCGTGTCCAGGCACCTGCGAGTGCTCAGGGACGCGGGGCTGGTCGCCACCAGGACCGATGCCCAGCGGCGGCTCTACCGGCTCGATGCGAGGCCGCTGGCGGCGATGGACGAGTGGCTGGAGCCGTACCGGCGGCTGTGGGCCGGCCGGCTGGATAGCCTCGCCCGGCACCTGGATGAGATGACTGATGATCTAGACCGGAAGGACGAGCGATGACCGAATCCGACGTACCCCGCGACCAGGACTACGCGGTGCTCGAGCGCGGGCCCGACTCCGTCACGCTGCGGTTCACCCGGCAGCTCCCGCATCCGCCGGACAAGGTGTGGCGAGCGCTCACCGAGGAGGAGCACCTCGCGGCGTGGCTGCCGACCACGATCGAGGGCGACCTGACCGCGGCCGGGGGGCCGCTGCGGTTCGCCTTCCGCCACGTGCCGATCCCGCCCATGGATGGCCACGCGATTTCCTGCGACCCGCCGAAACTGCTCGAGTACCTGTGGGGCGACGAGCGGCTGCGGTTCGAGCTCACCCCGCAGGAGCCGGGGACCCTGCTGGTCTTCACTGCTAGCTTCACCGGCATCGGCAAGGCCGCCAGGGACGCCGCCGGCTGGCACGCCTGCCTGGACGAGCTTGGCTACAGCCTGGACGGCCGGCGCGCTCCATTCACGACCGATGAGCGATGGCGGCTGGTTAACCCCGAGTACGCCGCGCGGTTCGGGCCCGACGCCGCCACCGAAGGCCCGCCGAAGGAGTGGGAAGAGACCTACGGCTCGCCCTGATTTCCAGCCGACCGCACGAGAGCCGGCGGGCCGCAACGTGCGGCCCGCCGGCTGTCTTCCTGCCTGCTCTGTTCCTGCCTGCCAGGCCTGGATCAGGTCATGCCAAGCTTCGCCAGCTCGGCCTGCACCATCGCCTCGTGCTCTTCCTCGTCGCGCTTGGCGTCACGCGGCCGCCAGCGGCCCCGCAGCAGCGGGACGCTGAGCAGGAAGAAGATTACCCCGCCGAAGCAGACCCACCACCACGTCCGCCACTGACCCGGTGACTTTACGAGCGCCGACGACACCTGGGGCCCGAACGTCGACACGAACGAGCTCACATTCTGCGGTACCGCCTGCAGCGCGGTCAGCTGGGCCGTGTAGGGCTTGAGCGAGTCCAGCTGTGGAGCCGCAGCCTGTATGGCCTTCAGCTCGGACTGACTGCTGCTCAACGTCGTCAGCACGCCCAGGCCCTTTATGCCGCCGCCGGCCGCCGCGATCGCCTGGTTCAGGAGTTTCGACGGGATGTCGGACGCGTTGTACTTCGACAGCTGCGCGATCAGCGCCGGGTTCTTCTGCACGAACGCGATCTCCGGCGCGAGCGTCTTCGCCTCGCTGATCAGCGTGGAGTCCTTCACCGCCAGTGCCACGACGGCCGGGTGCGTGCTTGCCCAGGCAAGGGCCGGGTAGTTGGCCAGGTCGGTCGAGATATCCGTGCCGTAGTTCACGATCGGCGTGACCGTGTTGATCACGACGGGGATGAACAGGAACGAGGCGAACACCACGACCCTGATGATCCAGCCCCAGATCGCCAGGCCCGCAGCGATGGCAGCCGGGTTCTTGTCTTCGACGGTCTCGGTGAAGCTGGCCATCCACGGCGTGTACGCGACGCCCATGAAGAACAGCATGATCGCCAAGAGCGCTGCGATTGTGGAGAAGGCGGGGTGGGCGCCGACTTTGGCCTGCTCCAGGAACAACACGATCAGCACCGCCGCGCCGACGCCACCGATGACCATGAAGGGTTTGCGCACCCGGAACCGGTCGGAGAGCAGCCCGATCAGGATGACCGCGCCCGCGTTGAACGACCAGGCCCAGTAGCCGAGGTTGTTCCCCTGGTCGAGCTTGTAACCGAAGATCGAGCTCGTGTAGATCACGAGGAAGCCGACGAGGGCGTAGTACATCAGCAGCATCACGGAGACCGCGACCGCGGAGATGATGATGTCGGCCCTGATGAGCTGCCTCCAGTGGTTCTTCAGCGCGGCCTCGACATCCAGGCCCTTGGCCCGCATCTCGATCAGGGCGCGGTCGCGCAATGTCACCATGAGCTGATCTCGCAATTGGGGCGACAGCTCACGCAGCCCGAGCAGCGCGATGACGAACACAATCAAGCCGACGACGCCGCAGATGCGGTACTCGTGGGTCCAGAAGTGGGTGGTCGTGATCACGGCCGGGATCGTGATGCTGCCGACGATCGCGACGATCAGGCTGCCCATGACCGGGCCGGTCGTCCAGAAGCCCATCGCTGTCGCCCGCCCCACCTGCGGCGAGAAGTCGCGGATCAGCGCGGGAGTCGCGACCAGGCAGATGCCCTCGACGATGCCGACGATGAACCCCTCGAGGATGAAGACATACCGGTTGGTCGCCAGCGGCAGGATGAACTCGACGAAGACGGCGGCAAACAGCAGTCCGAAGACTACGAGGTTTGCCCGGCCGTAGCGGTCGGTGAGCCCGGCGAACAGCGAGCCGAACGCGCCGAGCAGGTTACCTATGGCCAGGCTCAGAACGTAGAACTTGAACGTCATGCCGAAGTAAGTCAGGACCAGCGTGGACACCGAGCCGCCGACGTACAGCTCGTAGTACAGGGTGATAGTGGCGACGACCACGATGGCCAGGTAGAAGAACCTGGCACCAGTCCGGGGGTAATGATCCAGCTGCCGGTGGATCAGCGAGGAGGCGAAACTCCGTTGATCGGAGACTGGTTCCGCCGTGGCTGCTGTCATACGGTCCTCCTTGCTGCAAACCAGGGGTGTATGCCGGAATCACTCCATGCCGACTAGACGGTATCCCCACCTTCGGTCCGTAGGCAATGGTCTGTTGTGAGCCGGTCACCTGCCGGTAACCATGACAGTCGGCCAGGCTCACCCCGCCGGCGCGGCGACTCACGCCGGGAGTTCCTCGCGGAGTTCCCCTGGCCCGCGGTCGGCCGCTCCATCCGACTTGGAGAGGTCCCGCAGCGGTAGCCCTGCCCCCGTGGCAGAGGGCTACCGGCAGATGCTCGAGGCCAGCGTGCGAATCTAGGGGTCGGCTGTGCACCCGGGCTCGGCGGGGCGAATCACCGCCCGCCCTGGCAGCGTGCCGGAAAGTCAGCCCGAGAACAAGGGGAGGCCTCCCCAGAACGCGCACCGACAGATGGGCCCGCAGTTGATTGCGGCATACCGCGGAGCGCTGGCCGCAATGGCAGGCACGTTAATGGCATGGCGATCTTGACTGGTGATCAAGTCATGGAGCCGGACTGTCGGCCCCGCATCCGGGCGACCTTCGGCCCTGCCGCCGCCCGAGGTGCCGGCCGTAACCTGGCCGCAGTCTGGGCGGTGGTGTGAGATGAACGCTCCTGCTGTGGTTTCTGACGGCCGGCGCTGCGGGAGGTTCCGGGGTGCGCCCCTGGTGCTGGCGGTCGTGGCGGCGCTGGGCCTGGCGGCGGCATCGTGCAGCGAGCATTCGTCCCCGGTTGCCCGCGCGCCGCGGGTGAACCCGCTGACCGTCAAGGCGTGCATGGTTGATGGGCTGGCGGCCAGGTGCGGGACGCTGATCGTCGTCCAGGACCGGCTGACCGGGAAGGGACCCACGATCCCGATCCGGTTCGTGGTGTTCCCCGCGACCGGCCCGGGACGGGCGCCGGACCCGGTGGTCTGGTTCCAAGGCGGACCCGGCGACTCGGCCATCGACTACATCAGCGACAACCTGCCGTCACTGGAGCCCTTGAACACCCGCCGGGACCTGGTATTCATCGACCAGCGCGGCACCGGCGGCTCGGGCCCGCTGAACTGCCCGCCCTTCCCCGGCCTGGCCGACAAAGCCGCGCTCCGCGCCAGCGTCCGGTCCTGCCTGGCTCACCTGCACGGGGACCTGCCGTTCTACACATCGGCGATGATCGCCGACGACATCAGCCAGGTCCTGACTGCCCTGCATTACGCCAAGGCCAACCTGGTCGGCCAGTCCTATGGCGCCACGCTCGAGCAGGTCTTCTTGCTGCGCCACCCGGGCCAAGTCCGGACCATGACCCTGATCAGCGGCACCCTGCTCAGTGTCCCGGTATACGAGCAACAGCCGGGGGACACCCAGCTAGCACTGAACTACGTGCTCGCCCTTTGCGAACGCCAGCGAGCCTGTCATCACGCGTTCCCGCACCTGGCCGCCGAGTGGGCCAGCTTGTGGGCGTCGGTCGGCCGATCACCCTGGGTCGTGCCGGCCGCCCAGTCGCCCACCCGCACGACGCTCACCCTCGACCAGAGCGGCCTGGAATACGCGGCGTACCAGGCGCTGTATACGGGCAACATCGGCCCGATCCCCGTGGTGATCCACACTCTCAGCACAGCGAAAAACAAAGCCGCCGCCATGATCGCCATAGTGAAACTCATGGGCAATCCTGGCGCGTCCGGCGGGAACGTTAGCGCGATCTACTACTCGATCCGGTGCGACGAGCCATGGGCAGCCGACCGCCCCGCCGCGCTCGCGATTCAGCGCAACAGCTTCGCGTACGAGACCTTAGTGCAGGACGCCCAGTGGTGGCAGTACGTCTGTCCGCTCATTCCGAAGTCCGCGGCAGCCATCGGCGATGAGCAGCTCACTAAGTCCAGCGTCCCGGTGCTCGCTTTCAACGGCGACGCCGACCCGATCGACCAGCCGCGGAACATGACGGGCGCGCAGCAGTTCTGGCCCAACAGCCGCGAACTCGCCGTGCCCGGCCAAGGGCATGAGCCGATCGGAGAGTACTGGGGTACCTGCGCCGGGCCGATCATGCAGGTGTTCATCGAGCAGGCGAGCCTCGCCCACCTGGACACCAGCTGCCTCGCATCCAATCCGATGCCGCCCTTCGACCTCACCCTCCAGGCCGCAGCGAGCGGCAGCGGATAGCAATAGCTCCGTTCCGCGCTTGCCCAGACCTGTTGTTAGCATCCGCGTTAGCAAGATCAGGCCGGTTACGAACTCGGGGCGGCCTCGCCATCGAACGACACGAGCACCCGGATACGCCCATCGTCGGCAAACTGGGCGAAGTCCTCACCAGTCCGCGGCGGCTGCCCGTGATCCAAGCACATGGCCCACGCCACTCGGGCGAACCCGCCAGAAGCGTCCGGGCTGCCAAAGCTGATAGTGACCGATGGGAAGGCGCAGCGGAACGCCGCGATATTCGCGCTCAACGCCTCAACCCCGCAGATCTCCACCCGAGGCGCCACGAAGACCGCATCCGGCAGGCAGGCGGTCGTGAGCAGCGACAAGCGCTCGGCGTCGTCCCCAATCGTCCACGCGCGAGCAAGCGTATCGATCACCTCGGCCGGGGTCACGACGCCAGTCTGCCCCGCAACTACATGCTGCTGGAAGAGTTCCGCGACCCCGAGAAGGCGAGTTCTCAAGCAGGCTCTTAGCTGTGATCTTCGGCGCAGTCGTTACGCTGCCGGCTCCGGCCAGTGCGCGACAGTCCGGTGCTGTCCTGCCAGTCTGTGATAGGCGTCAGTCGCGCAGCTCACGAAGCCGAGGCCATGTCTGCGCTCAGAAAACAAGCAAGGATAAATAGGCTTCCGTCCGCCCGCAGATCACAGGACATGCGCCGGAAGTCAGATGGTTAGCTTCGATCCCTTGCACGAAACTAGCCATCTAACTCGTACTTTCAGGCCTGCGACTGCCCGCCCGCGCTAGCGGGCAACCGCGAACATATGTGGGTTCGATGCCGCTTCGAGGGCTGCACCAGCATCTGGTATCA
>JASIBJ010000378.1 GCA_030045215.1 Streptosporangiaceae bacterium
GTGCTGAACCTCGTGCAGGCAGACGGCGAGACGACCTATGCCGGACTGGAGCGGGCGCTCGCAGAGGGCAACGTCGACAAGGTCGGGTTCACCGGCTCCAGCCAGGTCGGCGCTCGCATCGGTGAACTGACTGGCCGGCACCTGCAGTCGGCCTGCCTGGAACTCGGCGGCAAGAACCCCATGGTGGTCACGCCCAGCGCCGATCTCGACCTCGCCGTCGAGGCGGCACTGTTCGCCGGGTTCGGCACCGCGGGCCAGCGATGCACTTCGCTCGGGACCGTCATCGCGCAGGAGAGCATCTACGAGGAGTTCCTGGCCAAGTTCGACGCTGCCACCAGGACGGCCGCGATCGGTGAGCCCACCAGCGACGTGCTCTATGGCCCGATGCTGGATCAGAAGTTCGCCGACCGGTTCGAGCAGTACCTGAGCTGGCTTCAGCCGCACCACGCGGTGCTCGGATCAACCGCCACCGGCCGGATCACCGCCGCTAACCCGCGAGAGGGCTTCGTCGGCGACCAGGACGCCGGGATCTTCTACCACCCGGTGATCGCCGCCGGTGTCCGCTCCGATGACGCCATCTTCCGGCAGGAAACCTTTGGCCCGCTGGTCGGCGTTACCGGCTACGGCACCCTCGAGTTTGCAATCGAGCTCGCCAACCTGCCCGGCTACGGCCTGTCGTCCTCGATCTACACCGGCCGGGCCGACGAGGCGTTCGCGTTCCGCCGCGGCGTCTCGGCCGGGATGGTCAGCGTGAACAACTCGACCTCGGGCGCCGAGGCCCACCTGCCGTTCGGCGGCAACGGCAAGTCAGGTAACGGCTCGCGCCAGTCCGGCGTGTGGGTACTCGATCAGTTCACGCGGTGGCAGTCGGTGAACTGGGACTACTCGGGCAGGCTGCAGAAGGCCCAGATGGACGTCGCTGAACTGGTCCCCGACGAGACTTTCCGCCTGCCGGACTGACTCGCGCCGCATGACAAACTGTTCGCATGACCACCGACCGGTTCGAAGTCCAGCGAACAATCGAGGCCTCGCCGCAAGCCATCTTCGCGCTGCTGTCCGACCCGCAGGGCCATGTCTCAATCGACAGCTCGGGCATGCTCCAGTCGGCCGATGGCGACCCCGTCACCGCGGCCGGCGACACCTTCGTCGTCCACATGGACCGCGAGTCCCTCAACGACTATCCGCTGGGCAAGTACGACGTGACCGTCCGGATCACCGAGTTCAAGCCCGGCCGGGAGATCGCCTGGACCATCGAGGGCAACATCAAGCCGCCGATCGGCCACGTCTACGGTTACCGGCTCGAGCCGACCGGCGACGGCACGCTGGTGACGTCGTATTACGACTGGTCGAACATCGGCCAGCAGTGGCGCGACGCGAACATCTTCCCGGTTATCTCGGAGGGTGCCCTCCGGGCCACCCTGGGCATCCTGGCTCGCACGGTGCGAGGCCGCACGTCCTGATGGCTCGCCTCGCGGGTGCGCCACCCCGATGCTCCCCAGGGTCGGTCAGGCCGCGAACGGGAAGGTGATCTCGCTGGTGCCCGTGGCGCCAGGGAAGTCGCTAGTGCTCGCCGAAATCTTGATCACCCCGGGCGCGGCAGAGGGCACCAGGTAGGTGAGGTGCAGAACCCGGTAGGCGCGGGCCTTCACGCACCCGGACTGCACCTTCCGGTAGCGGACGAACTTGATTAGCCCGTTCGGCCCGGACACCTTGATGTTTCTGATGCTGACTTGCGCCCCGAGCCGATCTGACTCGGTCGCGGTAATCAGCAGCTTGATCTTTTCACCCGGATGGACCTGGCTCCCCGGCGGAACGCTCGAGGAAATGCTGATTACCGGCCCCAGGAGGTCGCCCGGCAGGCCGGTCGAGTACTCAAAGTTCCTCGTGGAGCCCTGGTAGTAAACGATCGTGGTGATCCCGAATCGGGATCCGGGAGCGTCCGAGCCGGACGGCAGCGCGCACACGTTGAAGCGGAAGTCGCCGCCGATCACGCCACCTGGCTCCATGTGCAGCATGCCGATCACGCCTACGCCACTGGTCTCGCTCGTGTCGCCCAGCACCGTTCCCCTGGTCACCCCGTTCTGGCCAGGGCAGTAGGCAGACACGGCGAGGTCGACCTCGGTCGCTGTCAGCATGCTCATGATCACGTTCTGCCACTGACATGGACGCGTCCGGTTAATCGGCTCCGGCAGCGCGGCGGCCGGGCCCGGCGTCAGCGGCACCGCGACCGCGGGGCTAGTCGTGACCTCGACCTTCCTTGACTTATAGACGCCCCACTCCACCGTCCTGGTGACCCCGGCCACTGACGCTGTGACCTCGTAGGCGCCATACGGCATCGCTCCGCGGGCCATCGCCGTGGAATAGGCACGGCCGTAACTCGTCACCGTCATGTGCTGGCTGAACAACATCTGCGGGCCGGCGCTGGTCAGCCTGAACCAGGTCATGACCATGGCCTGCGGGCCGCTCAGCGGTCCCAGCGCGGCCACCGCGGTAACCGCGCGCGCTTTGGCCTGGAAGAACGAGGTAACCCCGACCGGATTGCCGATCGCGTTGACCGACGGAGCGGTGACCAGCATCTGGATGGGGCCGCGCACTACCGACCCGATCGGCGCGGGCGGGCTCGTCTCGCCGCAGCCAGCGCAGGTCAGCGCCACCGCCACCGCGGCGCAGCCAGCCAGCGCCTGCCATCTCCTGCGCAGCCGACGGCCCGGTGAGCTGGTGCCCAGCATGCGGAGCGACACGACCCGACTGTTCCCTATCCGAAAGTGACGTCGTAACCCGGCCGGACATGCCGACAACGGCGGTGACTCAGCGTAGAACCCGGTTCGGCGAGCCAGGCGGCATGTTGTGCAGGAACTATACACGGCATTCGCCGCGATTTCGGACCGTGAGACATTCGGCACTCTGGGTAGGTCGCCGACTTGTTCCTTAAGGGAACGAGGTGATCACGACAGCACCTTGCGCCGGAAGTTGCGCAGGCCTATGGTCAAGAAAACCGCCGCGAACCCTACCATAACTGGGTATATCACATAGAGGTGCAGGTGAGGCGCCGTGGTGAAGGCGGCGCGCATGCCCTCGTTGACGTAGATCAGCGGGTTGAACAGGACGATCGTCTGAAGCCAGTGCCAGCCGCCGACTGTAACCGGCGCCAGCTTCGTCCACGAGTAATAGGTGCCGCCGAGGAACGTGATCGGCAGGATGATGAAGCCGAACATCAGGCCGATGTTCTGCGGCTGGAAGCTCGTGCCGAGCACCAGCCCGAGGCCCGCCATCGCGATGCAGGCCAAGGGCACGAATGTCAAGATCAGCAGCCAGTTCAGGGTCAGGTGCGCGTGCACCCCCGGCGCGTGCACGACCGAGGCGATCGGCAGCACGATGATCGCCGACAAAACGCCTTGCGCCGCGCCGGATAGCACCTTCGCGATCGCGACCAGCCAGATGGGGCACGGCGCCTGCACCCTGTCCTCGATCTCACGGGTAAAGCCGAATTCCTGCGCCATCGCCAGGGCAATGGACTGCACGCCCTGGAACATGACCGAGATGCCCACCACGCCCGGTACCAGGATCGTGGCGAACGCTGACTCCTGGGCTGGGCCGTGGCCGCCGATCCCCTGGCCGATCTTCGGGAAGACGTAGAGGAACACGAAGCACAGCAGGAATGGCTGGATCAGCGTGCGAAGCACGAATACCCACAGCTGCTTGCGCAGGACCACCAGGTCCCGCAGGAGCAGCGCACCGAGCGCGGTCCAGCTCGCGGCGACAACCGAGCGAGTCGGCCCGCCGCCGATCGTGCGAGCCGGCTGGGCCGAGACGGAGGTCGCTGACGCAGTCATTCTTCCCTCAGCTCCTTGCCGGTGAGGTTGATGAAGACCGTCTCCAGGCTGGGCTCGGAAACTGAAAGGTCCACGAGGTCGAACCCGCCAGCCTCGGAGGCGACGACTATCCGCGGCACCAGCCGGTCGGTCCCCTTAACGTGCAGCTCCAGCCCGCCTTCCACCTGGCGGGTCCTGGTAATGCCCTCGATCTCGCGACCGAGCAACTTGGCCAGCTCGACAGTATCGCCGCCGGTCTTCAAGGTCACCACGGTGTCGGCGTCGATGCTCTGCTTAAGCGCGGCCGGGGTGTCCAGGGCAAGGATCTTGCCGTGGTCCATGATCGCGACCCGGTCGCACAGCCTGTCGGCTTCCTCCATGTAGTGCGTGGTGAGCAGGATTGTCTGACCAGCCCGGTGCAATTCGCCGAGCAGGTCCCAGAGGGCGAGCCTGCTCTGCGGGTCAAGTCCGGCCGTCGGCTCGTCCAGGAACAGCACCGACGGGCTGTGGAAGATGGCCCGCGCGACCATGAGCCGCTGCGCCATGCCGCCCGACAGCGCGTAGACCGAGGCCTTGGCCCATTTAGAGAGCTGGAACTGCTGTAGCAGCTGATCGGCTATCCGCCTCGACTCCCGCGCGCCGATGCCGAACAGCCGGCCGTGGAAATACAGGTTCTCCCACACCGTGAGCTGCCGGTCCAGCGTGTTCTGCTGGGACACGATCCCGCTCAGTTGCTTGGCCAGCGCGGGCTGCGCCGCGACGTCGACGCCGCCGAGCAGTGCCCGGCCCGAGGTCGGCACCACCCTGGTGGTCAGCATCCCGGCTGTGGTGGTCTTGCCTGCGCCATTCGGCCCGAGCAACCCGAAGATCTCTCCGGCGTAGACATCGAGGTTGAGCCGGTCCACGGCGAAGAAGTCGGTGCCCGGGTACACCTTGGTCAGGTCTTCGGTGTGAATGACCGCGGCGGGGTGGCCGTCATTCAGGCCCCTCGTCGTGGCCGTCGCGGCTGGCGCAGTCCGCATCACGCTGCCTTCCTCTGGTCATGTGGCCCGCAGCCCAGAGGGTGCGGCGGCTGCCGTTAACAGGCGTCCGACGCTCCAAGGTGCCCGCCGGGCAGGGGCATTGGTCATGCTACTGTCCGGGGCGCGGGCGCTGGCAACACGAGGCGGCCGGCCTGCGAGGTCGGAGCGATGTCATCGCGCGGCCAAGAATTGGCAACTGGACCTGGGGGGCGGTCTGACCACTGGATAGGTCCTGGCATCCTGGTCGACATGCTGAGCCGTCTGCTGTCGCTGGCCCGTATTGACTTCGCGCCCCGCCACGGCCAGCCGCAAGCCGGCCGGGTGCTGGTGGCCACCCTGGGATCGATCGCCGGATCGCTGGCCGCCGACGCTCTCCTGGTCGTCATCGGTCAGGCCATATTCCCGTCGACCCGCGGTTACCCGCATTTCCAGTTCCCCGATTACGCCAGGCTGACCGTGATCGGCGTCCTCATCGCCTGCGCGGGCTGGCCGGTCGTCACGCGGATCTCGTCCGCGCCCCGGTGGCTTTTCTTCCGGCTTGCGGTACTTGTCACTCTTATTCTGTGGCTTCCGGATCTGTACATCCTGCACGGCGGCGCTCCGGCCAGGGCGGTCGCGGTGCTCATGCTCATGCATCTGGCCATCGCGCTGGTCACCTACAACCTGCTGGTCCGGCTCGCCCCGATCCGGCCGGAGGCACCGGCCAGGGGCGCGCCTCAGCACGCCCGCGGGCGAGTCAGCTCGAACAGCTCGAGCGTGAGACCGAAGTAATCGCTGGTCTGGCCGAGGTGGGCCATGCCAAGACGCCGGCAGACCGCGATCGACCTGACGTTATCCGGGTCGACGACCGCGATCACCCGATCCAGCCCGCGGACCCCGAAGCCCAGCGCGACCGCACCGCGAGCCGCCTCGGTCGCGTACCCGTGACCCCAGTGATCCGGGTTCAGGTGCCAGCCAATCTCCACCTGCTCGCCGGCCGGCAGCGGCTGCAGCAGTACCGCCCCGATCAGCTCACCGGTCGAGCGAAGCTCGAGCGGCCACAGCCCGTAGTCGGGCTCGATGGCGGCTCGCTCGGCCATTGCGTCCAGGCGGACCCGCATCTGCTCCAGCGAGGGAACGGCCACGCGTGGCTGCGGCCCGAGCCAGCGCATGACGTCGTCTCGTCCGTAGATGGCGAACGCGCCAGAGGCATCCGCCGTCCGCCAGTCCCGGGCGATCAGCCGATCCGTGCGGAAGTGCTCCATGCGGTTCCCTTCTCCGGCTCAGCACCCGGCGGACCACATTAGGCTCGGGCCGGGAGTTGATGCCACATGGGACACCCGGCCGCGAATGGGCAGCCCGCCGGGACCGACTTCGTTCCCGTCCTGGCCGTAGCCAGCGGCAAGGGAGGTGTCGGCAAGACAACCGTCGCGGTCAACCTGGCGCTGGGCCTGCAGGCACTCGGGCTCACAGTCGGGCTGGTCGACGCCGATCTGTACGGGCCGGACGCCGCGCACATGCTCGGCCTGCGGCGGCGGAACATGACCAGGTCGATCACGCTGTTCGCAGCCCGCGGCCACGGGGCCTCGCGCCTCGAGGTCGCCAGGCAGCACGGCTTGCAGCTCGCGTCGGCCGCATTCTTGATGGGCGAGAGCCAGGGGCTCGGCGTACACGCCGCAGTCGCGCAGCTGCTTGTCCGGCGGCTGATCGCCGATGCCGATTGGGAAGATCTGGACTGTCTCGTGGTGGACCTGCCCCCAGGCTCGGCCGACATCCAGCAGTTCGTGTTCGCGCTCGCCGGCCGGCGGGTGCACGTGCTGCTCGTGGTGACACCCCAGGTCGTCGCGCACCGCGATGCACACCGGTTGATCGCGGAACTGGATCGCCACGGCGCGATCATCGCGGGCGGGGTCGAGAACATGGCCAGCGTCAAGTGCCCGAACTGCGGTGCGACAAACGAGCTGTTCGTGCCCGCTCCGCCCGGCGAGAGCATCTGGGCCAGGGTGCCGTTGCTTGCGAGCATCCCGTTCAGCGCCCAGGGCGCTCACGAAGCCGACAAGGGCGTCCCGGTGTTCGTCTCGAACACCGTCCCCGAGCAGGTCAGCGCCTACAAGAGCCTGGCGGTGCAGGTAGCGGGCCTGCTGCGCGCGCCCGACTAGCTCCGCCTATGGCCCGTCTCGATGGCGATGTGGCTCAGCTGCACGCGGTACGAGGGCGAGAACCGTTATGACGCGATCCGCGCTGAGTATGAGCGGCATCAGGGTCACCGGCGGGAGTCCCGACGGTAAGCTGCCCCTGCCGCGGCGGCTACCCGGACGGGAGCTGACAAGCAGCCTAGTCATCTCGGCCGGAAGGAACCGGAATGGGAACGATCCAGGTCAGCAGCGAGCAGGAGGTCGGCGCGCCGGCTGAGGTCGTCTACAGCTACCTCGCTGACATGCGCAATCACCACCCGCGGTTCCTGCCGCCTGCGTTCTCGAACTTCGAGGTGGAGGCGGGCGGCGTCGGCGCCGGGACAATCATCAAGTACACGTTGACCGCGGGCGGCCGGACCCGGCAGTACCGATCGCAGGTCGCCGAGCCCGAGCCCGGCCGGGTGCTGACGGAATCCGATACGAACTCCAGCGCGGTTACCACCTTCACGGTCACCCCGCACGGTGACAGCTCTGTCGTCAGGATTTCCACCACCTGGAATGGCGCCGGCGGGGTCGGCGGATTCTTCGAGCGGACGTTCGCCCCGCGGGTCCTGCGCGGCATATTGGCCGATGAGCTTCGGCGGCTCGACGCGTACGCGCGGGCCAGGGGCGGCAGCTGAGAATCCCGGCCTGTCTGTTTGACCCGCCGCCAGCGGGGTCTAGCCGCTCCCGCAACGGTGACCGCATCAGCCAGCTGTTCTCAGCGGCCTGAAGAACGCGCGCAGCTCGCCCGCGACTTGCTGTGGTTCCTCGTGCGCCATGAAATGCCCGCCCCGGCCCGGTGTGCTCCAGTGGCGCAGGTCCGTGAAGACGCGCTCGGCGAAGCTCCTGGGATAGGTGGCGTAGGCAGGTTCGTTGCTCAGGGTCACTGCTGCGGGCACGGTGATCTGCGGGACAGGCTCGTTCAGCGAGTAGTTGTAATACTGCCGGAACGATGAGCCGATCGTGCCGGTGGCCCAGTACAAGGTCGCCACCGTCAGCAGGGTGTCCTTGTCCCAGCGGGTCTCCAAGTCGCCCGCGCAGTCGCTCCAGTCGCGGTATTTGTCGATGATCCAGGCGGCCAGGCCGACCGGAGAGTCAATCAGCGCGGCGGCGATCGTGTCCGGCCTCGTGCACATGATCTCGCTATAGCCCTGGTCATTGACGTCGTACGCGCGGCGGGCGTCGAGGTATGCCTGCTCCGCTGCGGTCGGCGGCTGTGCGCTGAAGTCGGTGGCGACGACCGCCGAGGTAACGTGCACGCCGACGACGTCGCGCGGGTACAGGGCGCCCAGCCACTGGGTCACGCCGCCGCCGATGTCCCCGCCGAAGGCTCCGAAGCGGCGGTAGCCCAGGACCTTGGTCATCAGCTCATGCCAGAGCCCGGCCACGTGCCTGCGGGTAAACGGCGACCGCGGGAGCTCGGAGTACAGGAAGCCGGGCAGGGAGGGAATGACGACGTCGAAGGCGTCAGCGGGATCACCGCCATCGCCGGACGGGTCGGCGGCCAGCCTGGCGGCGTGCAGCATCTCGACGAAGCTGCTCGGCCATCCGTGCGTCATGATCAACGGCATCGGGGACGGTGCCCCCTCGGCGACCTTGCCGCGCAGGTGGACGAAGTGCACCGACCGCCCGCCGACCTCGGCAACGCAGTGCGGGTAGGCGTTGAGCGCCCGCTCCGACGCGCGCCAGTCGAACCCGTCCGCCCAGTAGGAGACGAGGTCGCGCAGGTAGCCGGGATCGGTCCCGGCAGCCCAGAACGCCGCGTCCGACGCCGTGGTGAACCGGGTCCGAGACAGGCGGAAGCGCAGGTCGGCCAGGACTTCATCGGGTATGCAGATCTGGAAAGACTTAACTGTCATCGTTTCCTTCGCTCGGGGGTGCCGGGAGACGGGGGCGGCCGACGACCAAGAATAGGTGGTCAAAGCCGGGCGTACTGGGTAGCCCTGTGCTCTCCCCAACGGGCCGGTGAACTGATCGTCCGCCGCACTCCCTCAGGCAGGCACCAGAAGGATCTTGCCGCGGCCGGAGCCGCTCTCCAGTAGCTCGTGGGCCTTCGCCGCATTCCGCTGGCCCGGAACCCGACACCACGCGACCAGCACGTCTGCCTGAGACCGCGTTGGCACTAGAGTGACGGCCCGTGGATCACGAGACGCTGGCCGGCGGGATGGCGAACGCCGGGAACGTCGTGCGTATCGGGCGGCGGATCAGACGGCCGCTACCACCTAATTCCGCAACGCTCCACGCCCTGCTGCTCTTCTTGCGGGCCAGTTCGGATGTGAAGGCGCCGCTACCGATCGCGATCGAGGATCAGGTCGAAGTCGTTGAGTACCTGCCGGGCGACGTGGCATTGGCACCGTACCCTGAGTGGACCAACTCCGTGACCGCGCTCGAAACGCTGGGCGGATTGCTGCGCCGCTTCCACGACGCGACGACAAGGTGGGACATTCCCGTCGCCGCTTCGTGGTCGCCAGACTTGGCGGACCCCGCAGGCGGACCAGTGATTTGTCACAACGACGTGTGCGTTGAGAACGTCGTGTTCCGCAACGGCGTGGCCACGGCCCTGCTCGACTTCGACTTCGCGGCGCCGGGCAGGAGGGTATGGGATGTTTGCCAGACTGCCCGCTACTGGATACCGCTCACCGATCCGGAGCTGCCCGCCGCGGCGGATCGAGGGATCAAAGATCCTCTTGATCGGCTGCGGCGATTCGTCGATGCGTACGGCCTCGACACCGCTTGCCGGCATCAGTTCGTGGAGGTTCTGCTCGAGGCCGAGCACGGGGCACGGAGATTTGTGGAAAAGCAGGTGGCGCGCGGGGTAACGGTGTTCGTTCAGGTGTGGGACGAGGCGGCCATCCGACGTTTCGACCGCAAGATCGCTTGGATTGCCCGCCACGCTGACGAAATCACGGGCGCCCTGGTCGCTGGCCTCTAGCTAGGCACGCACTTGGCGCGGGACGGCAGCTTAGCAGGTGGTCAACGGCCAGCAGCACGACCGGTCGATCGAGCCACGGTGCCCACGCGCAGGCCCGCGACGGCAGGACTCGCCGTCTCGGGCTCGGCGTGGTCCTGCGGGCCGGGCCCGGCCAACGTGCCCGGCGACGCGGCCGAGGCGACCGGCAATCCCGGCCGACCGGGAAACCTCACCTGGATGTCGAGACCGCCATCCGGCGGTGCCCACACCCACAAGCTTGCGCCGTGCGCGGCCGCGATCGCCCCGACAATGGACAAACCCAGGCCGGGGCTGTCACCGTCCGAGGTCCGGGTGGTACCGCGATGGCGGAACGGCTCAAACATCCCTGGCACCTCAGCCGGATGAATCACCGGCCCGGTGTTAGTCACGGACAGCACGGCCTGGCCTGACACCGTGGTGGTGCGCACCATCACCGCGCCGCCCGGGTGATTGTGCCGGATCGCGTTGTCAAGCAGGTTCGTGATCAGGCGTTCAGCCAGCCGTGCATCGCCGGGGAATACGGCCGGGTTGGCGACGACCGCGAGCTTGATGTCGTGCTGGTGCGCGTCGGATGAACGGGAGAGCACGGTCTCCTGCGTCAGCGCGGCGAGGTCCACCAGCTCGAACTGGTCGAGCCCGCGCTGGCTGCGGGCCAGCGTCAGCAGTCCCTCGATGAGCCGTTCCTGCTGCTGTCCGGCTGCGAGCACTCGCCTGCACGCAGCTTCCAGCGAGTCGACCGTGCGGTCCGGGTCGGCGAGCGCCACCTCCACCAGTGTCCGCTGCCTGGCCAGCGGCGTGCGCAACTCGTGCGAGGCGTTCGCGACAAACTGCCTCTGCGCCGCGAACGAGCCCTCCAGCCGGGCCAGCAGCCCGTCCACCGTGTCGCCCAGTTCCTTGAGCTCGTCGTCGGGTCCATCGAGCGCGAGGCGCTCGTTGAGGTTGCTCGCGGAGATGTTCCTGGCTGTTCTGGTAATGGTCCGCAACGGGCTGAGCACGCGGCCCGACACTAGCCAGCCGAGCCCGAGCGCGGCGAGCGTCATCGCGGCGAGCGCAATCCCCGAGCCGATCAGCAGCGAATTCAGGTAGTCACCCCGCTCCGTCACCACCTGATGCTGGAGCTTGAGCGCCTGCGCGTGCAGATCGCTGACGCACTGGCCGGAATTGACCTGGACCGGAATCCGGCTACTGCTGCTGCTGATGGAACAGAAAACCGGCCCGCCGACACCTGGGAGTACCGGAGCGAACAGGCCCTGCCCAGCAGCTCCTGCCCTGCCCGCGGATACCCGGAATGCGGCCCCCGCGGCGGTGAGCTTCGCCGGAGCGATGTGATCCTCCACGAGTATGTAGGTGATCGTCAGCAGTCCAGCCCCCGACACCAGGAACAAGATCGCGTAGACGGCGGTCAGTCGCAGCCGTATCGTCCTGCGGGGCAGCCGCACCGAAATCGGACGCCGCGACAGCCGCGCCGAAGTCGGACACCAGTGCAACCGCAGTGCGCGCGTCTTCGACCCCTCGCGCGCGAGCGGGGACTTCACACCGGTACCCGGTACCCGGCGTGCGCCACGGTCTCGATGACCGGCGGCTCGCCGAGCTTGCGCCGCAGCCGGCTCATGGTCACCTTGACCGCGGAGCTGAACGGGTCGGCCATCTCATCCCATACGCGCTCGAGCAGCTCCTCCGCCGACACCACCCGGCCCTGTGAGGAAAGCAGCAGTTCCAGCACACCGAACTCCTTCGGTCCGAGGTCGAGCAGCTGCTCGCCGCGGCGGGCGCAGCGCCGTGCCGGGTCTACGGACACGTCTCCGTTGGTCAGCACCGGCGGCACGGCCGGCTGAGCCCGGCGCAGAAGCGCGCGGATGCGCGCCACCAGCTCGGCGAACGCGAACGGCTTGGGCAGGTAGTCGTCCGCCCCGAGGCTGAGCCCGTCCACCCGGTCCTCGATGGTGGCCGCGGCGGTGAGCATCAGGACCCGGCTGCGGCAGCCGGCCGCCATCAGCTCGGCACAGACCTCGTCGCCGTGCCGGCCGGGCAGGTCACGGTCCAGCACGATCACGTCGTACGCGGTGAAAAGGGCTCGCTCCAGCCCGGTGACTCCGTCGAGCGCCACGTCGACCGCTAGCTGCTCCCGCCGGAGGCCGACGGCGATGGCCTCGGCCAGCTCGGCGTCGTCCTCGACCAGCAGGACCCGCACCGGTGCTCCCCTCGGGTTTCCGGCCTCGCGGGCAGCGGGCACGCCGCTCACGTCCATGCCGGTCACCTCCACGGGTAGCACCTCAGCCCGAAGGTTCGCTTAAGAATCACTGGCCGGATCCTGCAAGGTGATCACCTTGGCGACACCGTCTTTGACGATGATCACCGCGGCTACGTCGTTGCCGACCTTGACCCCCGACAGCGACCGCACCGGCCCGGTGAACCTGGTCGTGCTGGTCACTTCGGCCGTGACCGACTGCACCGAGCCGCCGCCGATGGTGATCGTGTCCGAGCCGACCGCCGTCACTGCGGCCTGTATCTCCACCTCCTGGACGGTTCCCTGCCCGGCCGGGCCCCCGCTCTGGCCGGGCTGTGGCGCTCCCGTGTTCTGCGACGCCGCCGCGGTCGGCGTCGATGCCGCCTGGGCATGCCGGTACACCAGCACGGCGCCCGCTCCGAGCGCCACCGCGACGACTGCGGTTATCACGGGCGTCACGAACCTGCGTCGGCGCCCGCTGACGTCTGGCAGCGGATAAGCCGGCGTCGGCGGCACAGCCCATGGGAGGGGAACGAGGGGGTCCGTCGGCATCCCGGCACCGACCCTGCCGGGTCGTGCGGGCCGTCCAGCATCCCCTGGCCGGTCCTGGTCCTGTTCGTCATCGTCATCATCGGGCCAGAGAAAGTCCGGGTATTCGCCGTCGTCCTCCGGC
>JASIBJ010000379.1 GCA_030045215.1 Streptosporangiaceae bacterium
CCACCTTGTACCAGGTCTGCGGCGGGCGTTACCTGCTAGGCCTGGGCACCAGCACCAAGGCACTGGCGGAGGGGTTCCACGACACCGCATTCGAGCATCCCGCCGCCAAGCTGCGCGACGCCGTCACCAAGGTCCGTGCGCTGCTGGCGGGGCAGCCCGCCCCGCTCGGCCACGCCGCGGCCGCGCGCCCGCTGCGCCTCGGCCAGCCGCCCATCCCCGACCTGCCCATCTGGGTGGCCGCGCTGGGCCATCACACCACCCGGGTCGCCGCCGAGCTGGGCGACGGCTGGATCCCCGCGCTGGTGGCCAGGGACCGCCTCCCCGGCTGGGCAGCCCAGCTCAGACAGCTGCGCGACACTGCTGCCCCGCACACGCGACCTCTCACAGTGGCGGCTGGGCCCGTCACCGCCGCTGACGAGAACGCCGGCGCGGCCCGCGACATCGCCGCAGCCTGCATCGCCTGGTACCTGGGCGCTATGGGCGAGGTCTACGCCCGATCCATGTCCGGCCAGGGCTACGCCGCCGAGGTCCAGGCGATCATCGCCGCGAACCCGCATCCCAGCCCACGGGGAGGGACCATCCCAGCCAGCGCCCAGGTCGTCCTCGACCAGCTCGCCGCCTACGGAACCTGTGATCAGGTCCGCGAGCAACTCCAGTCCTGGGACCACGCCGCCGACATCGTCACCATCCTGGTGCCGCCCGGCATGCCCTGGCCCAACATCGAAGCGACCCTCCTGGCCGCAGCGCCGGGCGCTCAGCCGGCCCGCCCGGCCATCCTGTCCGCCGCGGCAAGCGCTCAGACCATTCCCAAGTTGGCCGGACATCTTTAAGTCGGGCAGCGCGGTGTGGCGGCCGACTGGAGCTGATTTGGGAGCAGGAGGTCGCGGTCGGGGTTGAGGGTGAGCTCGCGGAGGAGTTCGCCGGTGGCGGCGTTGATGACGCGGACGTGCAGGTCGCGGACGAGCATCAGGACGCGGGTTCGGGCGTGGGTCCGGCCGATGCCGATGTGGTAGAGCTTCCCGGCGTGGCGGAGGGTGAGCTTGCCGTCGGCGTCGACGCGGTCGGCGCGGACCCGGTCGTGGCTGCCGGCGGCCTGGTCGCCGGGGCTGGCTTTGGGCCGGGCGGCGTAGGCGGCGCCGGGGTCTGGCGGTGGGGCAATGAACGGTGCGGCCGGCGGGTGTTGTAGTAGCTGGTGAAGGTGTCCAGGAGGGCCTGGAGCTGGCCGAAGTCGCCGGGCTGGGGCCGGGCGGCCAGCCATTTCTTCAGGGTCTGCCAGAACCGCTCGGCCTTGCCCTGGGTCTGGGGGTGGTTCGGCTTCCCGTTCTTCTGGATCACGCCCAGGCGCCGCAGCTCGTGTTCCAGGCCGTTGCGGCCGCCGACAAAGCGGGCCGTGTACACGGTGCCGTTATCTGTCAAAGTTGAGGCCGGAATCCCGTGGGCGGCGCACGCGGCCCGGAAGGCAGCCAGCACGACCGGGCCGGTGACCCGGGCGTGGGCGGTCAGGTGCAGCACGTACCGGGAATGGTCATCCAGCCAGGTCAAGACCTCAGCGTCACCGCCGCCGGCCAGCCGGCAATGCGTGAAGTCAGACTGCCAGCACTCATTCGGCAGCTCGGCGGCAAACCGTAAGTAGGACGATTTCGGGCGCTTGCGCGGCTCGGGGACCACTAACCCGTGCCGGGTCAGGTACCGGCTGATGGTCGCGGCCGACACCTGCACGCCGTGATGGTGGCGCAGGTGCCAGCAGATGGTGTCCGGGCCGGCGTCCAGGCCCTGCCCGGCCAGGTCCTTGCGCAGCCTGATGATCAGCTCGACCGTGGTGTCGCTGACCGCGGCCGGCGAGGTGCGCGGCCGCCGGGACCGCGGCTCGAACGCCGACTCGCCCTCGGCCCGGTACCGCGCGACCAGGCGGCTGACCCAGCCCTGAGAGACCCCGTAAGCGCGGGCTACCTCGCCCTGCGAGCGGCCCTCCGTCACAACAGCAGTGATGACAAGACGTGCCTTCGACATCGCCCGACCGTGCCGGCCAGGCCATTCCCATGTCCTGAGACACGCCGCGACCACCCAGCCCCATCACGGCCAGGCCGATATTCCTATGTCTGGAGAGACCCCATTCCGATGTCCTGAAACAGAACACCGCCATCCCGACGGCCATTTTCGAATGTGTGGTCAATTCGCCAAGGCAGGCGCGAATCGTAGCTGGCTGTCGCCTGATGTCGCTTGGCGTGGCTGAGCGCCTGGGCAGGCCGTCTCCCATCGTCAGAAATCGGCCCCTACATTCGATTTTGACGCAGTAAAAGGAGTAACGCCGGGCATTGTGCCTGCAAGCCACATAGTCCACCGGACTTACGACCCGTAAATTCCTCTGGTCAATGGCGTCTGTGAAGCGAGCGAGCTGGCACTCAAGTCCGAACGTCGTGGGAACCCACGCGGCTCGCACAGCGGAGCAGCGTCAACTGCCACGCGCGTAGCCGAAGAGTAGAAGTTCGGCGAACGCTCACCCATGTATCGCGCAGATCGACGAATATGCCTCGGTGAGCCCGGCCAATCTACCGGTTCAGCCCCGAGCGTACGTCTCCGCGGCGCGGCTATCGAACTCGTAGGCTACGAACGGTTCTGAGCCGATGACCCACGCGTCGTGGCCCGGCTCGATGACGTACGCGTCGCCCGGACCGACCTGGACTTCCGTGCCGTCATCGTGGCGGACCTGCAACTGGCCAGACGCCACGGTTCCCACGTGATGCGTATGGCAGCTGTCGGTGCCCGCGACGGGCTTGATGCACTCAGACCAGCGCCAACCTGGCTGCAACGTCATCCGCGCGGCCTTCACCGAACCCAGATCGACAACCTGCAGGACAGTCTTATCCGGGGTCCGGCGCTCATCGGGAGCATCGAAGTTCTTCTTGGTGATTCCAGCCAATGTTCCCCCTCCAGAACTTCGGCTCGACTGCGGGACTGGCTAGGCAATCGCTATCACCTTCTCGAGGCGGATGCAACAGGCACACACCCGAGGGCAGTCGTCAGCTTCACGTCGGGCCAAAGGACCGACGTCCGCAACGTAAAGGGTCGAGCAGATCGCCGGGTAAGCGCGCACGTGTCCCTATTTATTACTTCGTCAGCGTTCCGGTCGTCGCGGGCGCCCACAGCACGATAGCGAGCGTGGCCTGGATAGCAGGCATCTGTTTACTTGCAATCCTCGGGCACAAATAGCGACACGATATCGATCTCCTGCAGCATCGAAGCCGTGAGACCTAAATATGCCGTACGCGATTCGGCGACAACTACTCGCACCCGGGCGCGTCGATCGGCATGCGCAGCGAACTGCCACTTGGGCATCGTCGTGCCTGTTTAGAGGGCACGGAACGCCGACTCGGTGCCGCTCGCTTATCACGGCCAACAGTGAGCGCTTGTCGCAGAACATCCAGTTCTGCGGGCGTTCTCGTCGAGGGCTGCTAAGCCATGTCGTTCTCGTAGGCAAGCACGACAGCCTGGATCCGGTCGCGAGCGCCGAGCTTGGTCATGACCCGCGACACGTGCGTCTTGACGGTGGCCTCGCCGACGAACAGTTTGGCGGCGATCTCCGTGTTCGTCAGGCCCCTGGCCATCAGCTGCCACACCTCGGTCTCCCGTGGGGTAAGGGTGCCGGCCGCCGGCAGTTGGCCGGCAGCAGGCGGGCGGCGGGTGTAGGTCTCGATCAGCCGCTTGGTGACCGACGGGGCCAGCAGCGCGTCGCCGCGCACGACCTGGCGGATCCCTGCGACCAGCTGGTCGTCGGGAATGTCCTTCACGAGGAACCCGGATGCTCCCGCGCGCAGCGCCTCGTAGACGTATTCATCGAGGTCGAAAGTGGTCAAGATGATGACACGGGGGCCGCCAGCAGCAACGATAAGGCGCGTTGCCGCGATCCCGTCGGTGCCAGGCATCCGGACATCCAGCAGAACCACATCGGGCGTCAGCTCGGCAGCCAGGCGGACCGCCTGGTCACCGTCGCGGGCCTCACCCGCTACCTCCATGTCCGCCTCGGCCTGCAGGATGGTACGCAGCCCGGCCAGCACCAGCGGCTGGTCGTCGGCGATGAGGACACGGATGCTCATCTGCTCATCCTGGATTCACGGCTGCCGTCCCGGCCGGGCACGGGAGGTGCGCGCGGACGGTGAATCCGCCGTCGGGCCGGGACCTGGCCGTCATTGTCCCGCCGCAGTCGGTGGCGCGCTCGTGCATGCCGCGCAGGCCGTGGCCGCCGGTGCGCGTGCTCTCGGCCGCCTGATGGCCGCCGTCCACGGCCTCGTTGTCCTGATGCGCGGGCCATGCGGGTGGCTCGTTGGTGATCTCAAGCGCCAGGCCGTCCGGGTTGCAGAGCGCCCTGACCTGGATGCTGGCGCCGGGGGCGTGCCGCGCGGCGTTAGTGATCGCCTCTTGGACGATCCGGTATGCCGCCCGGGCGGCGTCGGGCGGGAGCTGCGTCTCGGTGCCGTCGGCGATGAGCGTGACAGGCAGCCCGCAGACGATGG
Source organism: Streptosporangiaceae bacterium (assembly GCA_030045215.1). The sequence goes on from JASIBJ010000379.1 coordinate 4,512, forward strand.
CCCGGGTCGTCAGTGCACGGATGCCCGCCAGCCCGACCGCCGCGGCGTCGTCGGCGCCTACCACCACGGACAGCACGAGTTCGTGCAGCTCGCTGGCGGTCTGCGCGGTTACCGCACGCAAGGTGCCGACGTGCTCCGCAGCCAGCGGGGGATCGCTGTCCCATACCCGGCGTGCAGCGGTGGCCTGCATGACGATGGTGGTCAGCGCATGCCCGACCGCGTCGTGCAGATCACGCGCGATCTGCAGCCGCTCCCCGGCGACGGCCCGCCGGGCGCTGGCGGCGTTCTCGTCACGCACGCGGGCGGCGGTTTCCGCAAGCGCGGTCAGCAGACGGCCGCCGTCGCGCAGCAGACGGCCGACAACCCAGCAGGCCAGCACGAGCGCCGCCGCGCCAGTAAGGTCCGCGCCGTCCTGGCCGAAGTCGGATATCGCTGGTGATATCCGCCCGATCAGGCACGGCCTGCTGCCCTGCATCGCTATCATCGGCGACAACCAGGCGGGCGCATCAAGGTAGCGGACCCGCCGAATCCGACTTCTCACGGTCGT
>JASIBJ010000380.1 GCA_030045215.1 Streptosporangiaceae bacterium
ACGAGGTGTACGGCAATCTCTACCTGACCGAGAAGCACGGCGGCGGCGAGTTCGACGAAGAGGACGAGGCGCTGCTCCTCGCACTGGCGGCAGCGGCTGGTGTCGCGATCGAGAACGCGAGGCTGTACGACGATGCGCGGCGCCAGCAACGATGGATGACTGCCAGCGCAGAGGTGACCAGGGTGCTGCTCTCGGGAGCCGGTGCTGCCGAGGCGCTCAAGCTGATCACGGCCAAGTCGCTGGAGATGTCGGGCGCCGACCTGGTCGTGCTGGCGTTGCCGACCCACGATCGCGGGGCGCTGCAGATCGAACATGCCGCCGGTCACGGCGCTCAGGAAGCGCTTGGCCTGATCCTGCCCGCGCAGCGATCCGCGTCGGGTCAGGTGCTCGCGAGCGGCGAATTGATGACCTTCGACGACTTCGCCCACGATGAGCGCGTCGCGAGCGCCGCCCGGGCGCACATGAATCTCGGCCCGGCCGTGGTCCTGCCGCTGGGAGAGCCAGGGAACGTCCGCGGGGTGCTGACCGCAGGGCGGATGCCGGGATCGATGCCGCTGCCAGCTACCGGCGTGGAAATGCTCCGTACGTTCGCCACTCAGGCCGCGATCGCGCTCGAACTGGCGGAGCACCGTCGGCAAGCCGAGCGGGTCGCCGTGTACGAGGACCGGGACCGGATCGCCCGGGACCTCCACGACCTGGTCATTCAGCGGCTGTATGCAACTGGCATGTCCCTTCAGGGAGCGATCTCACTGATTGCGACACCGGACGTGGCGGGCCGGGTGAGCCGGGCCGTCGACGCGCTCGACGAGACGATCCGTGAAATCCGGTCCTCGATCTTCGCCCTGCAGGCCCGTCCCGAGGTTGTTGTCGTCCCGGGGCTCCGAGCACGAGTACTTGCTCTGGCCGACGAGATGACGCCGATGCTGGGCTTCCCGCCGACCTTGCAGCTGGACGGCCGACTTGACGATGTGATACCCGATAATGTCGCCGGGCATCTGCTCAGCGCCCTGCGCGAGGCGCTGTCGAACGTGGCCAGGCATGCGGGCGCGAGCAACGTCGAGGTATCGCTGCGCGCAGGTGATGAGGTCTCACTCGTCGTCACCGATGATGGGTCGGGACTCAAAGACGTCAGCCGCCGCAGCGGACTGGCCAACCTCGAGGATCGTGCCGTCCAGCTCGGCGGATCCATGAAGGTCGAGTCCGGCGCCGACCGCGGCACGACGCTGTACTGGCGGGTTCCCCTCGTGTCTGCGACGCAGGGAGCAGGCAGTTAACCGCGCCTCGCGTCACTCTCCCCCTCGCGGTGGTCGTGGTCTTCCTGGCCGAAGACACGGGTCGCGAACGCGGCAGCTTGGGTGCGGCGCTCCATTCCGAGCTTGGCGAACAGCGCGGAGACGTAGTTCTTGACGGTCTTCTCGGCCAGGTACATGCGCTCGCCGATCTGCCTGTTGGTCAGGCCCTCGCCGATCAGCTCCAGGATCTTCCGCTCCTGTCCCGTCAGTCCGGCCAGCGGATCGGACCGGGATGCCTGCTCCCGCATCCGGTTCATCACCTTCCTGGCCGCCTCCGGGTCCAGCAGCGACTGTCCGGAGGCGACCGTCCGGACGGCGCCGACGAGGTCAGTGCCGCGGATCTGCTTCAGGACGTATCCGGCCGCACCGGCCATGATCGCGTCGAACAGCGCCTCATCATCGCCGAAGGAGGTCAGCATCAGGCAGGCCAGGTCAGGCATCATCGAGCGGATCTCGCGGCAGACCATGATCCCGTCGCCGTCGGGCAGGCGCACGTCGAGCACCGCCACGTCGGGCTTCAGCGCCGGGATTCTGGCCAGCGCCGACGCGGCCGTCCCCGCCTCGCCGATGACCGTGATGTCAGGCTCTGCCTCCAGCAGCTCACGGACGCCGCGGCGCACAATCTCATGATCGTCAAGCAAAAACACGTTGATCTTGTCGTGCGGCTGCGAATCCCCTGACATGAGCAGGACCTCTCGTCGTTCCGTTCAGCGTGCCGTGGCTGGTCAGGCTCCACACTAACTGCGGGCTGGACCGGCCGGCTCGGGACCAAGGTCCCGGACCTAGGGCTGAAGGGCCTGGCAGGCCATGGCTCATATTCTCTCCGGCCGCATCTCGATGGCACCGCACGGGCACTCGCTCGCGCAGATGCCGCAGCCCTTGCAGTAGTCCAGATCGATCTGGTACCGCTGCCCGGGCCCGAGCTTGATGACCGCGTTATCGGGGCAGACTCCGTAGCAGTTGTCGCATTCGAAGCAGTTGCCGCACGACATGCACCGGCGCGCCTCAAACTGCGCGGTCCGCTCGTCCAGCCCGCCGACGACCTCGTCGAACGTGCCGATCCGGCGGGCCAGCTCGAGCTGCGGCCGGACCGTGGCCGGTGCGTCGGAGTAATACCACGTGTTGAGCCGGTCCTCGGTGGCGAGCTGGTGCCGGACAGACGGTGCGGAACCATGACCCCGCAGCCAGCCGTCGATGCTGCGGGCGGCCTTCTTGCCGTGGCCGATCGCGATCGTGACCGTGCGCTCCGCCGGAGTCATGTCGCCTCCAGCGAAAATGCCGGGATGGCCGGTCATCAGGTCGGGTCCGACCTGCACGACCCCGTCCTCGATCTCGACCCCGTCGACGCCATCGAGGAGCGAGAGCTCGGCCTCCTGGCCGAGCGCCAGCACGACCGAGTCGGCCTCCAGTTCCTCGAACTCGCCGGTGGGCTGCGGGAACCCGGTCTCGTCGAGCTTCATCTTCTCGATCGTGAGCTTGCCTGCGTCGGCATGGGTGATCGTGGACAGCCACATCATCCGCACGCCTTCCTCAAGCGCCTCCTCGACCTCGATATCGTGAGCCGGCATCCGGTCCCTGGTCCGCCGGTAGACAACCACAGCGTCGGTGGCGCCAAGACGACGTGCCGTCCTGGCCGCGTCCATGGCTGTGTTACCGCCGCCGTAGACCGCGACGCGGCGTCCGAGCATCGGCTTCTCGCCGCCTTCCATCGCGTGCAGCACCGACACCGCGTCCAGGATCCTGGCGGAGTCGCCGGCCGGGATGTAGGCACGCTTGCCCCGCTGCGCGCCCACGGCAAGGAACGCCGCGTCGTAGCCGCCGTCGCGCATGACGGCGAGCAGGTCAGTGATCGTCGTCGAGGGCTGAAGGGTGATCCCCATCGCGAGCAGCCGGCCGATCTCGGCATCCAGCACTGACCGCGGCAACCGGTAAGCCGGGATGCCGTAGCGCATCATGCCCCCCGCGACCGGGCCCGAGTCGGCAATCGTCACCTGATGGCCGAGCAACGTCAGGTGGTACGCCGCCGACAGGCCCGATGGCCCGGCACCGACGACGAGCACTCGCTGGCCGGATGGAGCGGCCGTCACCGGGATAGTCCAGCCTCGCCTGATCGCCTCGTCGCCGAGGAAGCGCTCTACCGAGTTGATCCCGACGGCGCTGTCGACCTGGGCCCGGTTGCAGGCAGTCTCACACGGCCGATAGCACACCCGGCCCATGACCGCGGGGAAGGGGTTGTCCAGCATGATCTGCCGCCAGGCGGCCTCGTAGCCCCCGTGGTCAGTGCGACTGTCCTCGGCGTGATAGAGCCACTGCTGGATGTTCTCGCCTGCCGGGCAGGCGTTGTTGCACGGCGGAAGCAAGTCGACGTAGACCGGCCGCTCGGTGCGCCAGGACCCGGTCTTGTTGGCCAGGCTTGACCCGACGTCCAGCGTGATCGCGAACGGCTTGTCCATCGCTACTCCTTCGCTGCCTGCTCGTTGCTGGCGCCGTCCAGCAGGCCGAACCTGGCGATGTTGCGGTCGGCGAGCCGCTGCAGCCTGGCGATCGTCTGGGCGCCCTCAGGCGTCTTGAACAGGTGCGCGTACCGGGTCTGGAGCTTCAGGTATTCCTCGACGGGTGTCTTCCTGCGGATCCTCGACACGCTGGTGACCTCGCCGTCAATGGCCTCAAACACCGGGAAGAGACCCGTCTGCTCCGCCAGCCGCGCGATCTTGATGGTGTCGCAGGACGCGCTACCCCAACCCAGCGGGCACGGTACCAGGATGTGCAGGTAACGGGCGCCGCGGACCTGCATAGCCTGCTCGACCTTGTACTCCAGGTCGTGCAGCCCGGCCACGGTGGCCGTCGCGACGTACGGGATCTCGTGGGCCATCGCGATCACCGGGGCGTTCTTGCCCTGCCCGAACCGGTTGCCCGGGTGCGGGCCGACGGCCGGCGTGGTCGAGGTGCGCGCGGCCGGGGGCGTGGCGCCCGAGCGCTGCACTCCGGTGTTCATGTACGCCTCGTTGTCGTAGCAGATGAACAGCACATCGTCGTTGCGCTCGAACATGCCCGACAAGCAGGCGAAGCCGATGTCAACGGTGCCGCCGTCGCCGCCCTGGCCCACCACTCTGACGTCCTCGCGACCCTTGGCGCGCATCGCCGCGGCGATACCCGTGGCGACGGCGGGCGCGTTGCCAAATAGCGAGTGGATCCACGGGATCTGCCAGGACGTCTCCGGATACGGAGTTGAGAAGACCTCCAGGCAGCCGGTCGCGTTCACCGCGATCATCTGCCGACTGGTCGCTCGCATCGCGGCATCAAGCGCGTAACGGGCCCCGAGCGCCTCACCGCAGCCCTGGCAGGCACGGTGTCCTGAGTTAAGCGAGTTGGTCCTACTCTGCTCCGACTGAACGCTGCGCTGATCCTGGTCAAGCAGCCGGTTACCGACCGCGAAACTACCGACCTGGTAGAACTTGACCTGCTGGGCTGGCATTGGTGCTCCTATCCGATCCTGGAGGCGACGGCGCCCAGATCACGCAGGATGTTCTCGGCCGTGGGGCCGGAACGGCGGCTCGCCTGTATCCGGCGGAGTTCGGAATCCACGAGATGGGTGTTCAAATCCAGGAACGTCAGCGGCGGCAGGTCGTCGGCTGCCGCGCGGCGGAACAGCGCGAGCAGCGATGCCTTGGTGATCGCGCGGCCGCCCAGGCCGGCGACGACGGTGTAACCGTGCAACTGGACCCCGGACAGCGCCATCCGCACGTTCTCCGCCACGATCCCGCCGATGCCGACGGCGAGCGCGCGTTCCAGCACCACGACACGCTGCGCCCCCTGCAGGGCGCGGCGCACGTTGTCGAGCGGGAAAGGCCGGAAAGAGGTGATGCCGAGCACGCCGATCTTCATGCCGTCAGCCCTCAGTTCGTCCGCCGCGTCCTTGATCGTTCCCAGCACGGAGCCGAGGGCGACGACGATCGTGTCCGCATCCTGAGTTCGGTAATGCCGGATCAGGCCGCCGGAGTCACGCCCGAATTCGCCCGCAAACTCGGCGGCCACCCCGGGGATGAGCTCGAGCGCTTGCATCTGCCTGGTGTGGGCGAGGTAGCGGACCTCGGTAAAGGCCTCCGGCCCGACCATCGCGCCGATCGACACCGGGTCGGCCGGGTCGAGCATCTGGCGTGGCTGGTACGGCGGCAGGAACCGGTCCACCTGCTCCTGCGACGGGATCTCCAGCCGCTCGTGCGCGTGGGTGAGGACGAAGCCGTCCATGCAGACCATCACCGGGAGTGAGAGTTCCTCGGCGATCCGGAACGCCTGGATGTGCAGGTCCAGTGCCTCCTGGTTGGTCTCGGCATAGAGCTGGATCCAGCCGCAGTCGCGCTGCGACATGGCGTCGCTATGGTCGTTCCAGATGTTGATCGGCGCGCCGATCGCGCGGTTCGCGACCGTCATCACG
>JASIBJ010000381.1 GCA_030045215.1 Streptosporangiaceae bacterium
GCGTTCTTGTTATCGGACGGCCGTCGGATAAATCCGGCGGGTCACGGCAGTTGGCAGTGTCGGCCCCGCAGCGCAAGACTAGGCAGTGCCACTCCGAATCTGTACCGGTTCTCGCCGGGCGGTAGGCGGATGTCTACACTAAGTGACCGATCCCCCGTGCGGGGATCGGGGGGAATCCATACGTCGGGTATCTGCGCCTCGCGGCCCGGGGCGAGGGCGCAGCGTGAATAATGGAGGCGCCGCGTGAGCATCGGTGACGCCCTGGCGGCGGCGCGCCGCGAGGCCGGTCTCACCATTACGCAGGTCAGCCAGCGGACCTGCATCAGGGAGACGATCATCCGGGGGATCGAGCGGGGCGATTACTCCGCCTGCGGTGGCGACTTCTACGCCCGTGGCCACATCCGCAGCATCGCCAGAGCGGTGGGGCTTGACCCCGAAGCGCTGGTCAAGGAGTATGACGCGACGCACGCGGGATCGCAGCAGATAACCGCCGCCGACGTATTCCAGCCATTCACGCCGGTAAAGCTGAAAGAGCGGCGCCGGGCGAATTGGTCGATCGTGCTACTCGCGGGCTTGATCGCGGTGCTCGGCATCGCGGGCTTCCGGTACTTCAAGTCGCACAACAGCTCGGGTCCATCGCGGCCCACCGCCTCGACTCAAAGCGACCGCCAGCAAGCTGCCCATCAGCACAAGAAGGCGGCCAAGACCACGCCGGTCGTGCATCAGGCCGCACCGACTCACGTCCAGATCACGCTGGTTGCCGACACCGGCAGCATCACCTGGGCCCAGCTCACCAACTACAGCGGCGCGCAAGTGTTCCAGGGCGACATCGGCGCCCCTAACGGACCGCAGCAGAAGAGCTGGACCTTCGCGACCACAGTGACGATCCGGCTTGGAAATCCGGGCGGGGCCACGCTCTACCTCAACGGTAAGATCCAGACCCTGATCAAGAACCAGCCAGAGACGCTCACCTGCACGAAGGTGAGCTGCACGCAGACTCAGCCGCCGGCCATAGGCTGACGGTAGGCCGGTCCGGGCCGCCGTGCTGCTGCGCTTGCACCTGACGGCTTACCGTAGTCTGCCGGTGTGCCCTCCAGCCAGCGAGAAGCCAGTCCAGCCAGGCGCAGCGTCAGCCTGGTGACGCTCGGCTGTGCGCGGAACGAGGTCGACTCAGAAGAGCTCGCCGCGCGCCTGGAGGACGGCGGCTGGCACGTGGCCGAGCCCGGTGAGGGTGCCGAGGTAGTCCTGGTCAATACGTGCGGCTTCATCCAGGCGGCCAAGCAGGAGTCCATCGATGAGCTGCTCGAAGCTGCGGCTGGCGGGGCCAAGGTCGTGGCCGCAGGCTGCCTCGCCGAGCGGTACGGGTCAGGGCTCGCCGAGGCCATGCCGGAGGCACAGGTTCTCAGCTTCGATGACTATGCGGACATCGCGGTCAGGCTGGACGCAGTCGCGGCCGGCCGACGCTGGGCGGCGCACGAGCCCAGGGACCGCCGCACCTTGCTGCCGATCTCGCCTGCGGAACGCCCTGGCCGCGAGGTACATCAGCCCGGCCACGGCGCGGTCTCGAGCGCTGCCGGGCCGATTGGCGACCTGCCTCCCGGGATTGCCCCGGCCTCCGGGCCGCGAGTGTTGCGCCGCAGGCTGGGCGGCTCGGTGGTCGCCCCGCTCAAGATCGCATCGGGCTGCGACCGGCGCTGTACCTTCTGCGCTATTCCCGCGTTTCGCGGCGCGTTCGTGTCGCGTCGACCGGAAGACCTGGTCGCCGAGGCAGGCTGGCTCGCCGGGCACGGGGCGCGCGAGCTACTGCTGGTGAGCGAGAACTCAACCTCGTACGGCAAGGATCTGGGCGACCTGAGGCTGCTGGAGACGCTCCTGCCCAAGCTGGCCGCGGTGGAGGGAATCTGCCGGGTCAGGGTGAGTTATCTGCAGCCGGCCGAAGTCCGGCCTGGCCTGATCGAGGTGCTGGCCGGGACTCCGGGCGTGGCTGCCTACTTTGACCTGTCGTTCCAGCATGCCAGCGGGCCCGTGTTGCGCTCGATGCGACGGTTCGGGGACAGGGAGCGGTTCAGCCGGCTGCTGGATCAGGTCAGGGAGCTTGCCCCGCTGGCCGGCATCAGGTCGAACTTCATCGTCGGCTTTCCGGGCGAGACCGAGGATGACGTCGAGGAGCTGCAGAACTTCCTCGCCGAGGCCAGGCTGGACGCCATCGGCATCTTCGGCTATTCCGACGAGGACGGTACCGAGGCGGCCGCCCTGGACGGCAAGCTGCCTGAGGACGAAGTTGCCAGCCGAGTTGAGGAGCTGGCCGACCTGGCCGACGAGCTCATGGCCCAGCGGGCGGCCGACCGAATCGGCGAGCAGGCCGAGGTGCTGATCGAAGAGGCCATGGGCGGCGGGCGCTATCTGGGCCGGGCAGCCCATCAGGCGCCGGAGGTCGACGGGACCGTCGAGGTGACCTCTGCCCGGCCCGCAACCCCAGGCGACCTGGTGACGGCCGTGGTGACCGGCAGTGATGGGGTCGACCTGACCGCGGAGGCGATCGCCGGACCGGCAGGAGCGCCCGGGGCCGGGCCGACGGGCGCGCCTTGAGTCAGCCGACGGCTGACGTCAACGAGGGCGGGGTGACCGGAACGGGGACAGCCAGCGCCGGACCGGGTCTTGTCAACGTCGCGAACGGCCTGACCGTGCTGCGGCTGGTCCTCGTGCCGGTTTTCGTGTTGTTCCTGCTGTCCGGCGGCGACGCTGGTCGCTCGATCGCGTTCGTTGCGTTTGCCGTTGCCTCGGTCACCGACCTGCTCGACGGCGAGCTGGCCAGGCGACGTGGCCTCATCACTGACTTCGGCAAGATCGCCGATCCGATCGCCGACAAGGCGCTGACCGGCGCCGCGCTGATCACCCTCTCCTCCCTGGGCGACCTTGCCTGGTGGGTAACAGCCATCATCGTGGTCCGGGAGGTCGCCGTAACCGTACTGCGATTCTGGGTCATAAGGCACGGTGTCATCGCGGCAAGCCGGGGGGGCAAGGCCAAGACGCTCCTGCAGGTGATAGCGATCAGCCTGTACGTGCTGCCTGGCCCCTTTGGCCTGGTCAGGGAACTGGTGATGGGGGCCGCGGTCGTCGTCACCGTGGTGACCGGGTTCGATTACGTGGCAAGGGCCATCCGGCTGCGCCGGGCGGTCCAGTGACGACACCGCCGACCGGACCTCCTCCGGTGGCTGGACCTCCTCCGGTGGCTGGACCTCCTCCCGTGGCTCAGCCATCCCCGATCGCCGAAGAGCTGGCGGCCGAGATCATCGACGTGCTCACTGCCAGGGGCCAGACGGTCGCGGTGGCCGAGTCGCTCACTGGCGGGCTGGTGGCAGCCGCGCTCACCAGCGTGCCCGGCTCCTCCCTCGCGTTCCGGGGCGGGGTCGTGGCCTACGCGACGCCGCTGAAAGTGGCCCTGCTGGGGGTACCCGAGCAGCTCCTGGCCGAGCACGGGCCCGTGCACGCCGAGGTGGCGCTGGCGATGGCCCGCGGGGTGGCGAGTCGTCTGGGCGCGACCTTCGGCCTGGCTACCACGGGCGTGGCCGGGCCGGGACCGGCCGACGGTCACCCGGCCGGGACGGTGTTCGTGGCCCTGGGCTGCGGCGTTGAGGCGAACGCATATGGCCTCAGGCTGACCGGAAATCGGGCCGAGGTCCGGGCCGCGTCCGTGACCAGCGTTTTGTCACTGCTGGTCAGGAAGCTACGGGAAGACATATCTTGATTACAGCGTTACCGTGCTGTGAACACGCAGCTATGCCCTCTCCCGTACGGTCCGTGAGGCCAGGTACGGTAGAGGGGACAGCTGAAGGCCTCAGGGAGGGAGCGCGACGATGGTCCTGCTTCGTCAGATGCTCGGTGACGCGCTTCGGCGACTGCGTCTTCGCCAGGGTCGCACCCTACGCGAGGTTTCGGCCGCTGCCAGGGTCTCCCTTGGCTACCTGTCCGAGGTGGAGCGGGGGCAGAAGGAGGCCTCCTCGGAGCTGCTTGCCTCGATCTGCGGTGCGCTCGGCGCACCGCTCTCTCAGGTCCTGCGCGAGGTCTCTGACGGCTTTGCGCTGGCCGAACTGCAGAGCGATCCCTCGGTCGGCGTCCCGATCGAGCCCGCGCTCCCGGTCCCGGCTCGGCCGGAGGCCGCGGATGGCGAGGAGCCGGTGCCCGCGGGCCCGGCGGCCTCTCACCGGATTCCCGGCCCGCCCAGGATGGCGCCGGCTGGCAAGCAGCACCTGGTAATGCCTGGTCCTCAGCGCAAGCTCACCGTCAGGACTGCGCAGCATCTCGTGCCTGGCGACCAGCTGATCGAGCCGGTATCGCTGCAGAACGAGGGGCCGGACTTCGACACGCTGTCCCACGAAATGGTGCCGGTCTAGCCGCCCGTCCCCAGGCTTCAACGGCGGCCCTTCGGGGCCGCCGTTTTTGATGCACGCACCGTGCCGCACTGGCGGCCTGCTTTACACCCTTTGCGCAGTTCTGCGTGGGGCTGGCGGGCAGACGCGGGTGCTGGCGGGCAGACGCGGGTGCTGGCGGGCGGCTGCGCGATGACTGGCCCCTAGTTGGCCGAGTGGGAGGTCCAGGCTTCCGGGTTCTCGGCCAGCTTGCGGACGCTCGCGGGCAGGTGCCCGGAGACGATGTGCGCGAGAGTGACCTCTTCCAGGATTGCCCGCTCGTTGGCGCGCAAGGCGATCCAGACCGTTTGCAGCGGCTCGGCCGCTCCGACATAGCCCACGTTCTCCGGGCGCTCACCGCGCACTCCGAGCAGCGGGCCGTCGATAGCCCTGATGATGTCCGCGAGCGAGATCTCGGACGACGGGCGCGCCAGCCAGAACCCGCCGTCGGGCCCGCGCTGGCTCCGGACCAGGCCTGCCCGGCGCAGCTGGGTCAGGATCGCCTCGAGGAACTTGCCGGGAATGGCCTGAGTCCGCGCAAGCTGGTCGGCCGTGACGTGACCGCCATCAGAGGCGGCGAGCTCGATGACGGCGCGCAAGGCATAGTCGGATCGCGCGGACAAACGCATATGCAGCATTATGCAGGTAACCGCCGCGTGGCCTGCGCGTGGCGCACCGGCAAATCCGCCGGCAACTGCCGAGCGGGCCGGTCGGCTGGCTCAGCGGACCCCTTGACCTGGGTCGATTGGTCCGCTGTCTGCCATGAACGGCGTCTGCGCGGGCACCTGGCGTTGCAGATCCGCTCGGCGGTACCTGTCGGTCGGACAGGCCTGAGGCAAGGAGGGGCGGGCATGCAGCGACGGCCGGGAACGCCAAGTCTGTTGCGGGAGCTCAACGACCGGTCCGCGCTTGAACTGCTGCTGGCTGGCGGGCCGATGACGAGGGCTCAGCTTGGCGAGCACACCGGCTTGTCCAAGGTCACGGCCTCTCAGCTGCTTTCGAGGCTGCAGGACCGCGGTCTGGTCGCGGTTGCTGGTGAGCTCGCGGGCGGCCGCGGTCCGAATGCCGCGCTGTACGCTGTGGTTCCCTCCAGCGCCTACGTAGCCGGACTGCACGTCGAGCGCGACGAGATCAGCGCCGGCGTGGCTGACATTACCGGGAACGTGGTCA
>JASIBJ010000041.1 GCA_030045215.1 Streptosporangiaceae bacterium
AAGGCGCGGGTATCGAAACCCGCTCCCAGGATGAGTACCTGGCGGGCCTCGCCGACTTCCCGCAGCACCACCTGGTCGATCAGCCGGGTCCGGGCTACGACGCCCGGCCGGGCGCAGGGCCAGCGATGATCGATCACCGTTTCTAGCAGGCGGCGCGCTGGCGGCAGCCGGGCCGCCCCGGCCAGCAGCCGGAACTCCGGGCTCAGGAAACGGACGGCGAGCGGGTCGTCGGCGATCCTGACCGGTACAGGCCTGCGCGCTTCCAGCGCGCGGAACAGCGCGTTCTGGTTCGCCGTCTGGCTGGGCTGGCCGGCACGCATGGCACTTGCCTCCTAAAAAAGCGGACGTCCGTTCACTTTAACGTACTCTCGTGGTTATGGCCAGCCCAGCAGGCAGCGGATTGGCACCTGCGCCGGTCAGGCGGCCGACGGGCACCTCCCGTGCTGCGGTCTCGCGGCGGGGGACGCGAGATCCATGGCCGGGCTTGGCGCGAATACAGGATGCGCGCACGAGAGTTGGGTCGGCCATGCGGTCCGTCGCTGACCCGGCTGACCAGGGCGCGTTCTGTCGCTGACCCGGCCGACCAGGGCGCGTTCTGTCGTATTCGGGTCCGATGGCTGACGAATCGGGGGAATTTCGTCCCGGACTGCCGGGACGTTTGCATCTTGTATCGGGGATGGGGCGGCGGATGCTCGAAGTACAACTTAGATAGTGCAACTGGGCGAGGAAGTGATCACGATGTTCGCCCGTCATCCGCACAAGTCTCACCACTTTGCTCACCTCTTGAGGGAGTGGCTGCACCGCTGCAACCCATACGTCTAGCTCGTTAGCGGAGCTGTAACGAGCCGCGAACCCCCGCGACTAGCGCGCGTTCCTGCCCGGTCATCCGGGATCCGGCCAGGCTGGCGCGGCTATCGAAGAGTGCTGCTCCTGCCCGGCTAGGCACGCGCCAATCGTCTGCCTTGGTTTGCCGGCCGACTAGAGGCGTTCATCGCGGCAGATGGGTGCGTCTTCGCCGGACGTTGCGCAGAGCCTCCGTTCTGCCGACACCAGAGGCCCTGCGAACCGCCACGAGATTCCGCTGGCTTGCGTCTACAGCCGGTAATAACTGGCGTCGGCCTGCGGTCCGTCGGCGAAACGCAGCTGCCGCAGTGTGGCGGCCAGGCCGGCGCGGTCGGTGATGGTGACGGTCATGGCGTCACCCGCACGGCCGGGCTGGCCGAGTCCCTGGTGACGGCGCCGGGCAGCGGGGTGACGTTAGCGAAGCTTTCGGGGCCGTACAGGAACGCGCCCGTTTTCAAGCCGCGCTATGGCCTCGTTTTCGAGCGGTGCCGACAATGCCTCCGGGCGGCCAGCAGCCGATACGCGGCCGGGTTCCGCTGCCTCTTGGGCGGCCCGTCGATTCCCAGTGCGTCAGCTGGTGTCGATCGAGAAGTTGGTGAAGCTGAACGTCGAGGGGATGTTGTTCGTCGACACGATCTCGGCGCCGTAGTCGATCTGGCCCAACGTAGAGTCGGCGGGTATCCAGCCCTTGGAGATTAGCCAGTCGAATAGCTGCAGCAGGTTCACGGTCCCTGAGGTGAAGTTCGTGTCGGCGACGAACGCGATGTAGCTGCCGCTCGACGTTCTCCATACGCGGTAGCCCCGGCCGCCGAGTGAGACGGTGGCTTCGACCGAGCCCGAGGGGGACTGGTGGAAGTTCTCTGTCCAGATCATGACCTCGGTCGATCCGGAACTGGCGATCCCGTTGACCCAGATGTCGTAGGCGTCCTCGTAGATCCCGGCGTGCGGGCTCGTCTCAGAGAAGGTGCTAGAGATCACGTTGAACGAGCTGATCCTTGGCTCGTTGAACGTCTCCTGCACGTTGGGGTAGGTCTTGACGGCACCATTGCCGCTGTCATTGTTCATGTCCGCCACTACGTACCAATTACTGTACGAGCACGCCGAGAGGGTCTGGGTGACGCTGTAGCCGCTGACGTTCCACATGTTGTTGTAGATGTAGTACTTGCCGTCGGCCCAGCCACCAAAGGGGGCCGAGGTGACGAAACGAGGCTTCCCGCAGGTGCTACTCCCGGCAGCGTCAGCTGGCGCGGCGGTGCGCGTCGGGGTCGGGCTGCCGCCCGCATGCGCGGATGCTCGCGAGCGCGAGGGCCGAATCGCTCGCCCGGAAGATGCGGAGCGCCCGCGCCGAGGGCTGGTAGCACGATGGCCGGTGCCTGGATGAGGGCTGCGCTGGGCACTGGCTACGGCCGCCGAGCCTGTACTGCCCGCCGTTTCCCTGGACAGATGCCGGACGGCCACGACCGCGCCCGCTACCACCAGGACAGCGACGACCGCGACGACTACCACCGCAGGTCGCCGGGGGATCATGGGCCCGCGGCGCCGGGGCTGACCTGAGCTGTGCATGACGCGACCGCTGCTTACTGCCGGTAAGGTCCGGCGCGGACATATGCCGTTTGCAAATGCCCGTCGCTGTCCGGTGAGGTGTCAGCCGGACGGTGCGGGCCGACGTCACCATACTCGTTAAGCCGCGCCACATGTCCGCAAACGGCAGGATTGCCAACGACTCCGGACCACGCAGCCCCAGGGCCTTGGCCGGTCCTTCGCACCCGCCTCGGTAACGGGCCTGCCCGACCGGCCCTCGTCAACACGCCGCGTAGATGGCCAGCGGAACGCAGTAGTGCCAGTCATCCCCGCCGTCGAACACGACCACCACACGGGCGGCCGCCGGTGCTCCTCGGGCATGCATTGTGGAGGTGACGCTGTCGGCCGTGCTCGGCGGCGGCATCTTGAGGATCTCGACGCGGACTCCATACGGGTCCGCGGCTATGACAGCGATCGCGGAATTCCTGCTGGTCATCGTAGGGAGCTTTACCGCTGGAATCGCCCTCGTGATCAGCGCGCCCCGCCTGCGCCGTCGTCACGATGCTGATCGCGCCTACGGGTGTTTTCGCCGTAGGCCGCTGTTGCCGTCCTGTTGGAAGAACGGCATGGCCGTCGCGCCGTGACTCTGCTCCACTCGAGCTGGGGGATCTGGCCGGACTCGTGTTGGTCCACACGAGGTCAGCGCGCCGAACCTGACGCTGTGGAGCAGGCGATCGCGAGTTCGGCGCGATCAAGTGGGGTCCGAGCAACCCCTCGGGAAGTCAGATCTGGGGTGCTAATCGGCGTGCGAACGGTCGCAGTCGGGCCACGTCGAGCAGAACGAGGCGATCGTGGTCGCCAGCAGACGCCACGGCAGGCCTTATCTGCCGCCATTGGGCGGCGGCCGCGGCCTGCCTGCTGAGCAGGAGGCCGCAGGTCCACTGCTGCTCGGGGCGCTAGTGGCGCAAACACCAGGTCGCGCCGCCTGTGTAGCGCTCTGGGCCGACTTCTGCCATGCCTCGCGCGCATGAACCGCGGCGACCTCATCCTCCAGCGCAGTGGCCAGCATCCGCCGCGGCGCCTCACGCACGATCTCATCCAAACTCGCGACCAGATCGCCGCCCGCTGCCGCGGCCCCACCTCTGTTGGGAATGTCGCGGCACGCGCGCGCAACCGGGAGCCGGCGAGCGGGCAATCATGGGCAGAAGGAGGGCACGGTGGCCATTGACACGCAGGCCAGCGACGCGGACCTGATCGCTCGGTCGCTGGCAGAGCCTGATCTGTTCACGGCCGTGTTCGACCGGCATTCCGCCGAGATCCTGCGGTACGTGTATGCCCGGCTCGGTCTGGAGCTGGCCGAGGACGTGACCGCGGAGACGTTCCTGGCCGCGTTCCAGGGCCGGGGCAGGTACGACGGCGCCTGGTCGGACGCCCGGCCCTGGCTGTACGGCATCGCGGTGCGGCAGATCCGCAGGCACCGGCGGGTCGAGGCGAGGCGGCTGCGCTTGCTGCAGTCAGCGCTGGTCGACGGGCCGGCCGAGGATCACAGCGACCGAGTGGTGGAACGCGTAACGGCGCAGCGGCTGGGATCGCGGCTGGCCGCAGTGGTGGCAGCGCTGCCGCGCCAGGACCGGGAACTGCTGCTGCTGGTCGCGTGGGCCGAGCTGAGCTATGCGGAGGCAGCGGCGGCGCTGGGCACTACGACCAGCGCGGTCAAGGCCCGGCTGCACCGGATCAGAGTGCGGATGCGGCACGAACTCGGCGGTGACAATCCGATGAGCCAGGAGAAGGACGATGAGTGAGATCACTAAGCTTCGTGAAATACGCCCGGCGCCATCGGCGGCAGGGCTGGAAGAAATGCGTAGCGCGGCACGCGAGCGGTTCGTGGCGGGGACAGGGTCCCGGCGGGCGCGTCACCGGCGCGGGCTGAAGATGCTGGCCGGCGGACTCACCGCGGCGGCGGCGGCCACCGCTGCGGCTGCCCTCGCCCTGACCAGCGGTCCGGTGACGGCACCCGCGCAGCATGCGACGGGGCATACCCGGACGGTCGTCACCGCGGCCTGGACGGTACGCCAGGATGCCGACGGAGTCGTAACCATCTACCTGCGTCAGTACGAGAACCCGGCCGGGTTGCAGCGAACGCTCCGCGCAGACGGCATCAACGCGATCGTCCGCCGGATCCCGTCTGTGCTGCAGACTATCCCGCGGCCAGCCCCGCCTCCGGGGTGGCCGTCCCGGAAGGCCCGCACTCCTGCGTGGCCGTCCCGGAAGAAGGCGGGTTTGAACATGCGGCGTCCGGCCTGCATGTTCACCTCTACCAACAACGCACCGCGAGCGGTGCAGCGGCGTGTCGTGTCCTTCGCAGGCGGCCAAGACCTCCCAGTAGCGTTCATCATCCATCCGGACGCGATGCCTGAGGGGTCGGCACTGTTCCTGACATTCCTGGCCGGCATGCCCGCTTCGTTCAAGAACGACAATACGGGCATCATGGCTTTGCCACCCTTCGTGCTGAACACCGACACGGTGCCCGCATGCGTGCCCAAGGGGCCGCCGTCCTCCGCGCCGAGAGGGGCCTAGCAGCCAGCACCGGACGGGTCCGCGGCCCCTTCTCACCTCGACTTGGCCGCGGATCCACTCGATGCGGGATGGTCGGGCGAAGCGAGCGGCGTCAGGCTCCAGCGTCGTGACGCCGGGCTAATTCAGCCGAGCAGCTCACAGCTGTACCGCGCGAAGACCTCGCACATCTCGTCGGGGCTCAGCTTGCCGCCAAGGTGCAGTTGGTCCAG
>JASIBJ010000382.1 GCA_030045215.1 Streptosporangiaceae bacterium
CGTGCCCGGCCGTTACCTGGTACGACGTCGCGTAAAGAACGCCGTCTCGCCAGCCCGTGAGCAGCGCGTTCACTTGCCAGTCGGCCGGAACGCCCTCGAGCTGGAACGCGAACCTGACCGGCGGAGATGCGTCAGGGCCGAACCTGACGCTGTCGGCAAGCCGCAGCGCATCACGCAGGGTGGGGGCGAAAAGTACCGCCCAGCCCCCGCGAGCGTACTGCCAGATGAGCGCTCCCGCCGTCTGGATCCGGAGGCCTGCGCTAGCCCAGTAGGCCGGGTGCCTGTGCACATCGCCGACCAGGCGGCCGAGGGCCTGCGACCCCGCCGATTCGCCGTCCACGTTGCAGATCAGCGCGTGCCCGCTCACCTGGCAGCGGCCCGCTGCGTGCACTATCAACATCAACTGGGGTCCATAGGGCCTCGGGCCGTACAGCAACAGCTCGTCCTGGCCGAAGAGACCCGTAGCCTGGCTCACGGACGCGCCGCCCGGCAGCCACCCGAACTTGGCGTAGGGCCGAAGCGGGTTGAAGAACCTCGGCGCCGCTGCTACGCCACCAGTCGAGCCGCTGGCCGGCGGCTGCGCGCGGTTCGCTAGGCCGTTGCCGATCACCCCGGTGAGGCCAATTGCCAGCGCGGCGCCCGCCGCGAGCAGGGGGGCACCGGCCGCGGTCAGCCGCTGACGGCGTCGCCGCAGTCGGGCCTGCGAGATCGCCTGGGCGATGCTGACGCGGGCCGGAGGCTGGTCGGTACCGGCCATCTGGTCGAAGGCGTCCCGGATTATTGAATCAAGCATTGCGGGTGATCTCCCCGTGGTTGTGAGTGGCGCGCGACGCGCCGGCATCGGCGTCCGTTGCGGTGCCGAGACTGCGGCGCAGCACCGCCAGTGCCTTGGCGGTCTGGCTCTTGACCGTGCCAGGGGAGCAGCCCAGGACGTTCGCGGTCTGGTCGACGTTCAGGTCGTAGTGATAGCGCAGGACGAGGACGGCGCGCTGGCGGGTCGGCAGGGCCGCGATCGCGGCCCGCACGTCCAGGGAGCTGTCCTTGTCGGCCTCAGTCGCGGCGGTGTCAGGTGGCTGATCGGTGACGGTTACCCGTGTGGCCCAGCCCCGCCGCCGCTCGTGCAGGAACTCGCGAACCAAGATGGTGCGGGTGTAGGCGTCGAGGCTGTCGCTGGCGCGGGCCTTGCCCCAGTGCAGATAGAGCTTGGTGATCGCTGCCTGGACGAGGTCGTCGGCACCGTGCCAGTCATGAGAGAGCAGCAGAGCCAGGCGGCGCATTGCCGGCAGCCGGGCCGCGACGTACTCGGTGAACTCCGCGTCCCGCCCGGCACTCACGGGGACTCTCCGCGGTCACGATGCGCTCTCACACTGCCTATAGGCCACCGGCGGAGCATTCGGTTGCCCCGCGGCGGATCACGAGTTTCCGGCGGCCTCATCCTGAAGCCGGTATCGCAGCGGCCTGCGTGACGCCGCTTCTGCCATCAGCGCAAGGATCAGCAGTAGCAGCAGGCACGTCACCGCGATGCCGGCCTGCAAGGCAGCCCGCTCGAACTTCGGCTCGCCTTTGCCGCCGGTGCTGAGGTCGCTCAGGAAGAAGTACTCGGTCAGCGGATGATCGTCGGTGAGCAGCGGGCCGGCGCCGACGAACCGGTTGACCTGGTTGTTCACCAGCCACGTCCGCTTGTGGATGATCGACGGCCAGTCCGCGGTTGGCGTGGGCGGCCAGTCCGGGGCCCCGGCCAGGTCGGCGCGTGCCTGCTTCGTGCCGAAGATCTTCAGGATGTTGGCGGCGGTGATGTCGATTGGCGACAGCGAGCCCATCAGGTACATCCCGAACGGCCGGGGACCTCTGATAACCGTGACGTACCTAAACTCCGAGCGGAACGTCCGGATCAGCAGCTTGGTGTCGCCATAGCCGAGGAAGGAAGTAAAAATGCCGCCGGGCGCGAGCCTTTGCTTGGCCTCCTGGTAGAACTCCTGGGTCATCAGCACGACCGCTCCGGCGCTCCAGATCGGCGGCGGTGCATCGACCGTGATCAGGTCATAGCGCTTGTTGGAGAGCCGTACGTAATTCCGGCCGTCGCTGATGATCACCTTGGCCAGCTTGCTGTGCAGATACCGCTGGGCGTCCGGGTAGAACCAGTGCATCACCGTCGGCACGGTCGGGTCGAGTTCGACCGCGGTGGTGTGCATCCCGAGGATGATCGACGAGCGGAACGTCGAGCCCATGCCGAAACAGATGTTCAGCATCGTGGTTGCGTTCGGCCGGGCGGCCTTGGGGATGTAGGCCAGCAATTTCGTGTCGATGGTCAGCCTCGTGATGCCCTCGCCGTTGAGCAGCAGGTTGCGCGCTCCAGGCTTGCCGCCGACGACGTCGACGGAGGCTACGGGGTCCTCGAAATGTGCGGTCTTCTGGTGGGTGGCCGCGACGATCCGCTGGATGTACGTGAGGCGGGCGGCAGGTACGGCGAGCATCAGCAGCAGCACTGCCACCATCGCGAGCGCGATATACCGCTGCTTCGTGCTCCCGACGGCGAACTTCACGGCCAGGGCGGTGCCGATCGCCGCCTGCAACAGACAGACCGTGATTATCGCGGCGTTGGTGCCGATGGTCGGGATCAGCACGAAGCCGGCCGTCACGGTGCCTGCCACGCATCCGGCCGTGTTGACCGCGTAGACCAGGCCGACGCCCCGGCTGGCCTGCTCGGCGCTGTCGACGAACAGCCGGACCGTCATCGGGAACGCATAGCCCAGAATGGCCGTGACCGGGAAGATCGCCAGCGCCGCGTCGGGCAAGCCTGCCGGACCGTCGAGGTTGCTGACCACCAGCGGCGCTATCGCCAGCGCGCTGGCAATGGCGTACAACGTACCGAGCGTGGCGAGCTGGGGCGTCTGGTCGTTCTGCCACTCGTAAAAGAGGCTGCCGCAGGCAATGCCGATCAGGAACACGGCGACTACCGTCACGAATACGTAGATGGACGAGCCCGTGCCCTGGAGCATCACCCTGGTCCAGAGCACCTCCAGAGCCAGGCTGACGAATCCGGATACCAACGTGACGCCGAGCAGCAACCGCTGGCGCGGCCGCAGCGGCGGCCGCCGCTTCCTGGCTGGAGGCGCAGGCTGCTCGTCGGCTGCCAGGTTGCCGCCCGTGCGCGGCAGCGTGCGCGAGATGAGCACGGCTCCGCCGCCAGCGCACAGGTTCAGCGCCACTGCGACGTACGTCGTGCCGAGCAGGCCAAGCAGCTCGATCAGCAGGAAGCCGCTAATTACCGACCCCAGCACCGCACCCAGTGTGTTCAGCCCGTACAACCGTGCGATCCGCTCGCCCACATCCGGATCCGTCCGCACCAGATGCTTGGTGAGCACCGGCAGCGACATGCCCATCAGCAGCGTCACCGGCGTCAATGCCACGAACGCCAGCGCGAACCGGATCAGTGCCACCTCAAGCGACGGCAGCGTCAGATAGGCGCTGCGGAACATCGTCGCGACCACATCGAAGGCCAGCGGCATCAGCAGGGCCAAGCAGCCGACTGCGATCTCAAGGATCCCGTACACAGCCAGCGCTCGACGCAGTCGGGCTCCCACCGCCGAGCCGATCAGTGCCCCGATTCCGAGGCCGGCCAGGAACGCCGTCACCGTCGTGACAACCGCCTGAGTCGTATCACCGAACACCAGCACCAGGTCCTGTGTCCAGACCACCTGGTAGATCAGGCCGGCCGCTCCGGAGGCCAGGAAAAGCACGGGTACCAGCGCGTCCAGCCGACGCCGCCCGCTCGGCTGCTCCGAGGCCAAGGGCGTCCCGCGGATGGTGTCGACGATCGCCGCCTCGGCCTGCCCGCCCTTTGCATCGGCCTGCGTAGGGCGACCGCCCTCTCGCGTCCATCTCATCGCGCTAGTCCCTCACCGTGTCCTGGCATCCACTGGGCCCGGTCGCCATCTTCCTACACCAGCCCCAGTTATTCGGGCCTTATTTGGCGAACGGGACTACTCAGCCCATCGGGTCAGGCCGTCATGGCGCGGGACGAGCACGGTACCGGCCAGGCATTCGGTTGCGCGTGCCCGATCATGACCTTCCGGCGGCCTCGTCGCGGAGCCGGAACCGCTGCAGCTTGCCGGTGTTGGTGCGCGGCAGGGTCTGGACGAACTCCACCGCGCGCGGGTACTTGTAGGGAGCGATGCTGGCCTTGACCAGATCCTGCAGTTCGCGGGCCTTCGCGTCATCTCCGGCCGTGCCCGGCCGCAGCACGACGTAGGCCTTCACGATCTGGCCGCGGGCCTCGTCAGGGATCCCGATCACGCCGCACTCGGCCACGTCCGGGTGCCCGAGCAGGACCCCTTCGATCTCCGGGCCAGCGATGTTGTAGCCGCTGGAGATGATCATGTCGTCGGATCTGGCTTGGTACCAGAAGTAGCCTTCGGCATCCCTGACGTAGGTGTCGCCGGTGATGTTCCAGCCGTCCTGGACATAGGCCTGCTGGCGAGGATCGTTCAGGTACCGGCAGCCGGTGGGCCCCTTGACCGCGAGCCTGCCCGGTTCGCCGTCGGGCACCTGCTTGCCCTCCTCGTCGAGGACCGTCGCGCGATAGCCAGGGACTTCCTTACCGGTGGAACCCGGCCGGATCTCATCGCCGGCCGAGCCGATGAAGATGTGCAGCAGCTCGGTGCTGCCGATGCCGTCGATGATCTTTACGCCGGTCGCGTCGTAAAAGGCCTGCCAGGTCGGCCTGGGCAGGTGCTCGCCGGCGGACACGGGCTTGCGCAGCCCACGCAACTGGTCAGCCTTTCCGGCTGCCAGCATCGCCCTGTAGGCCGTCGGTGCCGTCGACACGATCGTGACGCCGAAGGCGGCGATGTGGTCGGCGAGTTCGGCCGGGCTCGCCGTCTCCAGTAGCAACGACGCGGCGCCGACCCGGAACGGGAATAGCACGACCGCGCCGAGGCCGAAGGTGAACGCGAGCGGAGGGGTGCCCGCGAACAAGTCGTCTGGCCCGGGCCTGAGCACGCGGGCGGAGAAGGTATCGGCCACCGCGAGCAAGTCGCGGTGGAAGTGCATGGTCGCCTTGGGGCGACCCGTCGTTCCCGAAGTAAAAGCGATCAGGGCGACATCATCGGCCGCCGTCGCGACGCTCCTGAACACCGGCGGCTTGCGGTTCGTCAGCGCGGTCAGGTCGGCGGAGTCATCCGCGCCCACGGTGACGATCCGGACTCCGGGCACCACGGCCAGCTCGTCGGTGAAGCGGTGATCACAGAGCGCCAGGCTCACCCGCGCGATATCGCAGATGGTCGTCAGCTCGGCGGTGCGCAGCATCGGCATGGTCGTGACCGCGACGCCGCCGGCCTTGAGCACGCCGAACCAGCAGGCGACCAGCCAGGGGTTGTTCGGTCCGCGCAGCAGCACCCTGTTGCCAGGAATCAGCCCGAGGTCCTCGGTCAGCACCCTCGCCACCTGACTGGCCTTGGCGGCCAGATCGCCGTAGGTCCAGGTGTCGCCAGGGGCCAGCAGGCAGCGGCGGTCCGCACCGTGAGCAGCGATCGTGGCGTCCAGCAGTTCGTCGGCCGCGTTGAGCCGGGCAGGGTAGCTCAGGTCGGCGAGGCTGAGGTTGAGGTCGGGCCACTGGCCGGGCGGAGGCAGGTTGTCACGGCAGAACGTGTCGGCATGCGCGGACGGCGAGAGCTGCATGACGGGGCCTTCCTCGTGCCACCACAACGGTCCCAAGTATGCGGTTCCCGTGACGATAGTCAATGAAGCGGCGAATACATGCTGGCGGCACTACGTTCTGAGGGTGAGCGTTCCCGCCGGCGACGCGTTCTCGGCCCAGCCGCGAGCGCTGATCGTCACGATCTACGGCCTGTACGCGCGCGACGCGGGCGGCTGGCTCAGTATCTCCGCGCTGATCCGGCTGATGGCCGAGCTCGGGGCCGACGAGGCCGCGGTACGGTCGGCCACATCCCGGCTCAAGCAGCGTGGCCTGCTGGAGCCCCGGCGACGAGGCGGCGCGGCCGGCTACGGGCTGACCGAGCACGGGCTGGCGATCCTGGCCGAGGGCGACCTGCGGATCTTCCAGCGGCCGCGGGCGAGCAGCTCGGACGGGTGGCTGCTCGCGGTATTCAGCGTGCCCGAGGATCAGCGGTCCCGGCGGCATGCCCTGCGCTCCCGGCTAGCCTGGCTCGGATTCGGGTCGGTATCGGCGGGCGTGTGGATCGCCCCGGCCCAGCTGGCCGAGGAGACCAGGACCGTGCTGGTGGCGGATGAGCTGGCCGAGTACGTCAGCCTGTTCACCGCCGGCTATCTGGCCTTCGGGGACATTCGGGATCAGGTCAGCCGGTGGTGGGACCTGGACCGGCTGGAGCAGCTCTACCACGCGTTCATCGACTCCGCGGCGCAGCTGCTGGCAAGGTGGGAGGCCATCCCCGCTGGGCCGGGTGACCACGGACAGGCGTTCGCGGACTACGTGCGGCTGCTGACGGCGTGGCGGAGGCTGCCCTTCCTGGATCCTGGCCTCCCGGCTGAGCTGCTCCCTGATGGCTGGCACGGGACGCGGGCGGCGGAGCTATTCACCCGGCTCAGCGGGCTGCTCGCGGGCCCGGCGAGGCAGCACGTCGACGCGGTCACGGGCCTGGGGCGGGCCGCGACCGAAGACCACTAAACCGGGTACTGCGCACCGTCTCACGAGGTGGGCCGGGAGGTGTAGCGTTGGGCTAACTGCGGTGAGTTACGGATGGCCTGTTCGGATATGTATGGACATGTTCGTTTTTCCATCGACCGCGGGTAACGGGGATGAGGAACTAGGAGCAAGCATGTCGTATCAGCCGTACCCGACCGGCGGCTATCAGCCTTATCCCGCCGGCGGAGGCCAGATGGCCCCGCGGCCGCCGCAGCCATCGTCGGTGCGGACCGCGGTGTGGCTCATGTATGCCGGCGGCGCCCTCAGCCTTATCAGCGCGATCCTCGTTCTAGCCCTCGGCGGCCGGATCAAATCGGCGGTCAACAAGGCACTCGTGAAGAACAACGCGACGCTGAGCAGTGAAGGCAAGAAGACGCTGACCTTGTCCCAGATCCACTCGATCGCGTCCGCGTACGTCGTCATCATCGTGGTTGTGCTGCTGATCGCGGTGGCCCTGTGGGCGTGGATGGCGTGGGCCAATGGCCGGGGCCGGCCGTGGGCGCGCATCGTGGCCAGCGTTCTGTTCGGCCTTAACACCCTCTTCCTGCTCTACGGCATCAGCAGGGCCGGAACGTCGACGCTGTTCACCGGCCTTGGCTGGCTCATCGGCCTGGCCGCGATCATCATGCTGTGGCAGCGGGCTTCCTCGGCGTACTTCAAACCGGGGCCGGCCTACTAACTGCTGCCCCGGTCGCTGTCCGGGACGACCGCGTAGCCCTGGATCTCGACCAGCGCGGCGGCATCCCAAAGCCGGGTCACGCCGACGGCGGCCATCGCCGGGTACTCGCGCCCGGCCAGGCGGCGCCAGACCGCGCCGATCTCGCGCCCGCGGGCGCGGTAGTCGGCCAGGTCGACCGCGTAAATGGTCAGGCTGGCCAGGTGCTCGGGCCGGCCGCCGGCCGCCGCGAGCGCGGTCAGCAGGTTCTCGAGCGCGAGCTCGAACTGCTCGGTGACCGTCGCGCCGACAACCATGCCGTCCGGGCCGAGGGCCGTCTGGCCGGCCAGGAAGACCACTCGCCCGCCGGTGGCCACGACCGCGTGCGTGAAGCCCGACGGTGGGGCCAGCGATGACGGGTTGACCCGCTCGATGCTCATCTCGTCACCTCTGCTCCTGACCGCGGTCTGGCCGTCGAATTTCCAGCCGCCGAGTTGCCTCCCGCCGAGTTGCCGGCCGCCTGGGCTATTTGCGCCGCCGGGGCTGTTTCTGGCCGCCAGCGGGCATGCCGCGTCCTGGCGTCATCGGCGCGGATGAGCTCAAGCCGTGGCCGCGGCCCGTCGGTGCGCCCGGTCTGCGGCGGCCGGCTCCCCGCCTGCCACTGCGCGGGCCAGCTCACGCCCGGCCCCGCGTATCCCTGGTCAGCCGCTGCGTGCAGGGTCCAGTTCGGGTCATACAGATGAGCCCGTCCAAGGGCACACAGGTCAGCTCGCCCGGCCAGGATGATCGAGTTCACGTCGTCGTAGGACGAGATCACGCCCACCGCGATCGTGGCGATGTCGACCTGGTTGCGGATCGCGTCCGCGAACGGCGTCTGGTATGAGCGGCCGAAGGCCGGCTGCTCATCCGGCGTCACCTGGCCGGTGGACACATCAATCGCGTCCGCTCCGGCCGCCCTGAACGCGCGCGCGATCTCGATCGCGTCCGTTCCGGTTACCCCGCCGTCCACCCAGTCGGTCGCCGAGATGCGCACCGTCATCGGCCTGCGCTCGGGCCAGACCGCCCGCATCGCATCGAAGATCTCCAGCGGGTAGCGCAGCCGCCCGGCCAGCGTCCCGCCGTAGGAGTCGGTGCGCTGGTTGGTGACCGGCGAGATGAACGACGAGAGCAGGTAGCCGTGGGCGCAGTGCAGCTCGAGCAGGTCGAACCCGCAGCGGTCAGCGGCCTTTGCCGCGGCCACGAACTGGCGGCGGATCTCGGCCATCTCGGCCAGGCTCAGCTCGCGCGGCACCTGGCTGATGCCGGGCAGGTAGGGGATCGGGGACGGGCCGCACACCGGCCAGTTCCCCGACTCCAGCGGCAGGTCGATGCCCTCCCACATCAGCCGGGTCGATCCCTTACGGCCGGAATGGCCAAGCTGCAGCCCCATCTTCGCTCCCGACGCGGAGTGGACGAAGGCGACGATGCGCCGCCATGCCGCCTCGTGCTCGGGCGCGTACATCCCGGCGCAGCCGGGCGAGATCCGCCCTTCCGCACTGACGCAGACCATCTCGGTCATGACCAGCCCGGGCCCGCCCAGCGCCTTGCCGCCCAGATGCACGAGGTGGAATTCGGATGGCAGGCCGTCGGCCGCCGAGTACATGTCCATCGCCGAGACCACCACCCGGTTGGCCAGCTCCAGGTCGCGCAGGCGGAATGGCTGGAACATCGGCGGCACGACCGTGCCAGGCCCGAGTCCGCGGCGCCTGACATGACCGGCGAACCATGCGTCCATCCGGCCAGTGAACTCCGGGTCGCGCAGCCGCAGGTTGTCGTGGGTGACCCGCCGGCTACGGGTCATGATGTTAAAGGCGAATTGCTCGGGCTCCTGGCCGGTGTACTGGCCGAGGTTCTCGAACCACTCCAGGCTGGCCTGCGCGGCCCGCTGGGTGGAAGCCACCACCGGCCGCCGCTCGGCCTCGTAGGCCTCCAGGGCGGCGGCAACGCGGGCGCCGTCGTCTTGCTCGCGCTCACCCTGCTGACCGCAGCCATGCTCGTGCAGGCAGGCGGCCAGGGCCAGCGCGTCCTCCATCGCCAGCTTCGTCCCCGAGCCGATGGAAAAGTGCGCGGTATGCGCGGCGTCGCCGAGCAGAACGATGTTGCCATCCCGCCAGCTGTCGCACCGTAGCGTCGCGAACCTGAGCCAGCGCGAGTTGTTGGCCAGCACCTTGTGCCCGCCCAGCACGCTGCCGAACAGCTCGCCGATCCGCTCGATCGACCGCTCATCGGACTGGCCAGGCGCCAGCTGGCCGGCCGCCAGCCGCTCGAAACCCGCCGCCCGCCAGACGTCGTCGTGCATCTCAACGATGAACGTGCTGCCTGAGGCGTCGTACGGGTAGCCATGGATCTGCATGACGCCGTACGGGGTCTGCTCGATATAGAACTTGAACGAGTCGAAGACCAGGTCGGTACCCAGCCATATGTACCGGCAGTCTCGAACGTCAAATTCAGGACGGAACGAGGTGGCCCGACCACTGCGGATCGCTGAGTTCGCGCCGTCCGCCGCGACGACCAGGTCGTAGTCCCGGCTGAGGGTCGCGGCGTCGGGCGCCTCCGTGCGGTAGTGAACGGTCACTCCGATTTCGGCGCACCGTCCCTGCAGCAGCTCAAGCAGGCGGCGTCGGCCCATGGCCGCGAAGCCGTGCCCGCCGCTGGTGATGACCTCACCCTGGTAGTGCACGTCGATGTCATCCCAGCGCGCGAACTCCCGTTCCATCTGCTGGTAGATGGCCGGGTCAGCGTTCTCGATGCCGCCGAGCGTCTCGTCGGAGAACACCACGCCGAAGCCGAACGTGTCATCGGGAGCGTTCCGTTCCCATACGGTGATCTCGGCCGTCGGGAGCAACTGGCGGGCGAGCGCGGCGAAGTACAGCCCGCCAGGACCCCCGCCGGCGACCGCGATGCGCATGACGCCCTCCACATGGTGGTTGTCCCCGGACACGGCGAGAGTATGCCGTCTGTGCGACGGTCGTCAACAGAACGCGATATGTGCCGAGCCCGCAACTTCGTTCGCGACACGCCGGTCGCGTCTGCCACAAACTCGCGCTTCCTCGCTACCGTTGGCACCATGGCGACTCGTGCGCCGAAGGGCGCAGCGCGCCCACGTGGCGGCACGGCAAGCCGGACGCGGCAGGGGGCTAGTTACTCGCGTGCCCGGTCGGCGGCTTCCACGCGTGGTCGGCGCACCACGAGTTCCTACGGGCGGAGCGGCAGGAATTCCGGTCGCAGGTCGCCCTATCGCCGGCCGCCGCCCGCGCCATCGACGAACCCGTTCGTGATCTTGGCCGGCTGGATCGTCGGCGCGGTCGCGGGCATATGGATGGGCCTGGCCAGCACGGTCGGGCTCGGTGTGCGCGCGCTCGGGCGCAGCGCGAGGGACCTCGACCCGCTGCATCGCAGGGATGGCGTCGGCCTGCTCGCGCTTTGCGGGGCGATCGTCGCGGCCGCCGCGATCTGGTGGGACATGAGCGGCCCGGTCCGGCCAGTCGGGAACTTCGTCAACGCGCTGTTCGGGTCGGGCTCGTGGACCGTGCCGTTGCTGCTCGCGCTGCTGGCCTGGCGGTTCCTGCGGCACCCGGACAACAACGCGGCCACGGCCCGGATCGTGATCGGCTGGTCGGCGCTGATGGTCGGCGCACTCGGCCTCGCGCACGTGGCGTCCGGCACGCCGCGGTGGTCAGCCGGCCTGCCCGCCATCCGGGCAGCCGGAGGGCTCATCGGCTTTGCGGCCTCGGTTCCGCTGGTCGACCTCGTTACCAAATGGGGCGCGACGCCGGTCCTGCTGCTCATCGCCGGTTTCGGCCTGCTGGTAATAACCGGCACGCCGTTGCACCGAGTCCCCGGCCGGTTCGCGGAACTGCACGGGTTCATGTTCGGTCGTGGCGCGGACGCTGACCCGGCGAAGGGGGAGGACGCGGAAAGCGCGGCCACGCCAGGGACAGGTGGCCCGCTCGGCAAGCTCGGCCGGCGGCGGGCGGACGCCATCGAGGCGGGGGCTCGCGATCGGGCCTATGACAGCCCGCTGCTCGGCGGGACCCTGTACAAGAGCCAGGCCGGGGCCGCCGGGCCGGGCCAGCTTGCCGATAGCGCTGCCGACGGGACCGGGACTGACGGGCCCGGCGGGGATCAGGTCGACGCCGATGCCGTGGCCGAGGCGCTGAAGTTCTCCCGCCTGGTCGGCGGCCACGCGGCCGCCGAGGCGGGTTGGCATGAGGACTGGTTCTCCTCGGCCGCTCCCGCGCCCGACAGCCATCCCGCCGGCCCGGCCGGGGCGGCCGCCGCGTCGCCGTCAGGCAAGCCCGAGCAGCTGACGCTGGCCGCCTCCACGGACGCCAGCTACACCCTGCCGCCCGTCGCGCTGCTGAAGCCCGGCACGACGGCCAGGGCCCGCACGAGGTCCAACGACGGCGTGGTCGAGGCTCTGTCGGCTGTCCTTGATCAGTTCGAGGTCGACGCGCAGGTCACCGGATTTACTCGCGGCCCGACCGTGACGCGCTATGAGATCGAGCTGGCGCCTGCGGTCAAGGTGGAGCGGGTCACCCAGCTCTCCAAGAACAT